>CAXTGN010000659.1:0-3089 GCA_964243455.1 uncultured Acidobacteriaceae bacterium | reverse complement strand
AGGGCCGGACGCGACCGGCCCTGGCCGCCCAGGAGGTATTCCCGCCGGTTGAGGCCGGCCCGCTCAAGACCTGGATCGGCGTCGGCGGCAGCCCGAACTCGGTGGTTCGCACGGCGCAGTATGACCTGCCCATGATGCTGGCCATCATCGGCGGCGACCCGAACCGGTTCCGGCCGTACGTGGACCTGTATCACCAGGCGTTCGCGCATCTCGGTAAGCCCGCGCGGGAGGTCGGCGTGCATTCGCCGGGCTACGTCGCGGAAACTGACGAGCGGGCGCGCGACGAGCTGTGGCCGGCCTTCAAGCAGATGCGCGATCGTATCGGGGCAGAGCGCGGCTGGCCGCCCATGCGCCGTGCCGAGTTCGACCAGGAGGCCGATGCCGGTTCGTTGTACGTCGGGTCTCCTGAGACGGTGGCGCGCAAGATCGCAGGCACTGCGAAGGCGCTGGGGCTGTCACGGTTCGACCTGAAGTACAGCGCTGGCTCGCTCCCGCACGAGAAGCTGGCGAACGGGATCGAACTCTATGGGCGGGTGGTGGCGCCCATGGTGCGTGACATGCTGGCGCATACGCCGGCCCCGGCCACCCCGGCATTGCTGCGGGCTGCGTCCTGATCAGGCGCGCAGCGACGGAACGTGAGCGTTAGCGGCGAACCAGGCACGATGCCGAGGCCGGGTTACTTCATGCCGTCGCGCACTTCAATCGGCTGACGCTCTTGGATGCCCAGGCTTTGATGAGATGCGGCCTACTCCATGGGCTGGTGCAACGGCCTGAAATGGTTGGAAGCGGACATTACGATCCTCGCAGATGCCCTTACGACGACCTCTGTCGAAGTGACATGCAGCGCGCTGTGCGCCTTCTCGGTTTAGCGTCGGGGGTGCAGGGTATCGCTGCGCCAGACCATGGCACGTTGCTGGAGGATACGACCGTTCCATGCTGAAGCTGGATCCCGTGCCAAAGGTCATCACCTTCGACTGCTATGGCACGCTGGTGCAATGGCATCGCGCCGTAAGCGACGCTGCCCGCGCGATCCTATCCAGTCACCTCCGAGAGGATAGCACGGAGGATCAGGCCCTGGTCCTGGCAGACCGTCTGCGGGAGGTGGCAGTGACACAACAGCAGCGTCAGCCCTTTCGCGACTACAAATCCGTTTTGCGTTCAAGTCTGGACGAGGCGCTTGCTGAAGTCGGGCACACGGCTACCCCGGGCGACCAGGAAACGTTGCTGTCGACTCTGCGAAGGGTTGACCCGCATCCCGAAGTGCCCGCCGCTCTTGAACGTCTGCGGGCGCGCTATCGGCTCGCCATCATCAGCAACACCGATGACGACCTCATCGCTGGGACGGTTGCCGCGATCGGCACCCCGATCGACTTTGTCATCACCGCCCAGCAAGCCCAGGCTTACAAGCCAGATCATCGGCTCTTTCTTCATGCTTACTCCATCATGGGTATGACGAAGGAGGAGACCATTCACGTGGGCATGGGCCAGTTCACCGATCTAAAGGTCTGCCACGAACTCGGCATTCAATCCGTGTGGATCGACCGGGTGGGTGAACCCCTCAATCCGGACTGGCCGCCTCACGCCGTGCTGAACTCTCTTTCAGGGCTACCGGAATTGCTGCTGCCATCCTGACTGCCCCTCGCCTGCCGATCGTTCGCGGACTTCCGTTTCGGGCGCAAACCGGCCGTCCAGAGCAAAGTGGCGTTGGCGACGAAGCTCGATCACGCCTATCGTGCCTGGTTCAACACGATGATCTGGCGTGTTTCGGGCAGGTGGTCTGGGTTGATCGTCAGTGACGGACCGTCGAGGTGGGTGATCATCTCCTTGGGGTAACGCTGCACAAATCGGGTCACGGGCTCGATCCTGAGTACACCGCGCGGATGCCAGTAGTGCATCGGAATGACGATGCGCGGCGCAACAGCCGCAATCGCCCTGTCGAGGTCGTCGAGGGCGATCGTCGCGTGGGCACCTGTCAGGGCCAGCAGCACGTCCACCTGGCCGGCGAGGGTTTCCAGCACCGCGGGTGCGATCGCGTTGCCGACATCGCCCATATGCAGCACCCGCACGCCGCCCACGGTGAAGAGGTACATCGCGTTGGCGTCGGGATCCCGCCCGAAGTCGAATGTCAGGCTTTCGCTGGTAGGAAAGGCGCGAATCGGTATGTCGCACAAGGTGAGACTGTCCGGCGAGACGTCCAGAAGTGCGTTCACCACCGTCGGCTGACCACGAACGTGGCTCGGGTCGGAGTGAAATCGGTCGGTCGCCGAACTCATGATGACGAGGTCTGCCGGCTCGTCGATCGGCTCGAAACCGGACACCCCGGGGGTGTATGGGTCGGTAACGACGCTCACCTCGGGCGTCTCCAGCCGGAAGCTGGCATGCGCGTAGAATGTCACTCTCATGTCGCCTCGTCTTTCCCTTCGGTTCGAGCTGGCGATGATGCCCGTCACCTGCGGAGCCTGCGGAGGCCGCCAGGTGAGCGGGATCGAAGGGCGAAAGATCGACCGCCTTCGCCGCCCCGTCCAGGATCAGCTCAGCCATTGCCTCTCCAGTCGCCATCCTCCGTCACGGGACGGTAGCAGGCCTGGCTCGCGAGAATGGTGAAGCTGGTGGCGGAACGGCAGCCTGGCGTGACCATCGAGACCTAGCTCGCCTGCATCGAGCGTGACGCGCAGGCCGGCTTGGCTGGCCTCGGGCTCAGTCTGGCCGAGGCGAAGCAACTCACGGCGGCGTTGCAGGCCGAGATCGTGCCGGCGCAGGTGGCCGCCTTCGGCGAGTGCTCTCGGGCGTGCCTGGCGTGCGGGCGCAGGCTGGCGAGCAAGGGATACAGCCAGGTGCGGTTCCGCTCCCTGTTCGGCGACGTGCCGGTGCGGGTGCGGCGCTTGCTGGCCTGCCCGTGTCAGGGCGGGGGCGAGGCGAAGAGCGTCGCCGTGCTCGACTTTGGCAGAGGTGCCGCCGTGGCCCCCGAGCTCGCCTGTGTCACGGCCCAGTATGCCGCGCTTGCGCCGTTCGGCAAGGTCGCCGCCCTCCTGTGCGATCTGCTGCCGGTCAGCGGGACGCAGCACGCCAGCACGGTGCGGAGCAGGACG
>CAXTGN010000658.1:1437-3090 GCA_964243455.1 uncultured Acidobacteriaceae bacterium | reverse complement strand
GAGCACTGAGGCGAAGGGCAGGGGCAGGAAGGCGAACATGGTCAGTCTGGGGCTCATGCGCAGCATGAAGGGCAACGCCGCCGCGGTGAAGACCACGGTGTTCGCGGAGTACATGATGGCCGGGCCGAGCAGCTGGCGGACAGCGCTGAGGTCATTGGTGGAGCGCGCCATGATGTCGCCGGTGCGGTTGCGGTGAAAGAAGGCGGGCGGCTGCTTTTCGAGGTGCGTGAAGAGGTCGTTGCGGAGGTCGAACTCGATCTCGCGCGACGCGCCGATGATGATCTGGCGGGTGAGATAAAGGCAGATCGCGGAGATCACGGCGACGCCGAGCAGTTCGAGGGCGTGCTGCCAGACGGCGGCGGCGTGGATGTTGCGGCGCATGTCGTCCACCGCGGTACCGACCAGCAGGGGAATGGTGGCCTTGGCGCAGTTGTAGATCAGCAGGGCCAGTCCGCCCCAGGCGAACTGCCGCCAGTAGCGGCGCAGGTAGGGAAAGAGCGGGCGTAGGCGTTCAAGCATGGGCTGCTGAGTTCGATTCTGGCGGAGCGGTCAACGCTTCAGGTTTCGGCGGTCTGACGACTATGCCCCGCCCCTGCAGTTGCGTGCGGGGAAGCGGGGCATGGTCGCGGGCGGCTTGTCAGGGCTGCGGTGTGGCCGAGGGCGGCGCGCTTGGTGGAGTCGCCGTGCCGGGTTGGGGCGGGGTGGGCTTGTCGCCGGGGGTGGCTGGCGGGGTCGTTGGTGTGCCGGGTGCGGGCGGCGTAGAAGGCGTGCTGCCCGGCGTGGCGGGCGTCGAGCCGGGTGCGGAGCCGGGGGCTGCCGGAGGTGGTGTTGGCGGCGTGGGCGGGGTGGAGCTTTGGGCGATCAGCTCCATGTCGAAGACGAGCATGGACTTGGCTGGGATCTTGGGGGGCTGGCCGCCGGCGCCGTAGGCGAACTGGTACGGGATATAGAGACGGCGTTTGCCGCCCAGGCGCATGCCCTCGAAGCCGAGGTCCCAGCCGGCGATGACGCGGTGCGCGCCGTAGGGAAAGGTGAAACCCGCCTTGGTCTCGTCGTGATCGTAGGAGCTGTCGAACTTGGTGCCGTCGGTCAGGAAGCCGGTGTACTTCACGGTGTAGTACTGCTGCGGCCTGGCGAGTTCGCCGGTGCCGGGCGCGATCTCGGCATAGGCGAGCGAGATGACGATGGGCAGCTCGGAGAAAAGCGTGGTCCTGAAGCGTGCGGCGATGGGATCGATGTAGTCGAGCCGGTCGGAGACGGTGAACATGGTCTTCGGGCAGCCGGCGGTGGCCGGCAGCGCGGGAATCTTGTCGGAGATGGGCGGCAGGATGGCGCATGCGGGCCTGGCCGGGGTGTGGGTGGCCGTCGTGCTGCGGTGGGTTGTGCCGGAGGCGGTGTGGTGCGTCGCGGTGGACGTCTGCGCGGAGGCCAGGGAGCCGGTGAGGGCCAGGGTGGAGAGGAGGAGGGACGAGCGATGCATGTCGTTCTTAGTGTATGCGACGGGGGTGTCCACCTCCCCCTGTTTGTACCCAAGATCTTCGAAGGAAAGAACTTAGGTCCGGATCGAGGTGCATCGGTTACACAAAGGTGTCAAGGAAGTTGTGGCTGCGATGGAGTTCCCCGACTCCTTTCATTGTAGCGAGGGAGGCCCCA
>CAXTGN010000658.1:0-1427 GCA_964243455.1 uncultured Acidobacteriaceae bacterium | reverse complement strand
GGAAAAAGTCGCAAAGGGAGCGCGTCTCGGGATCAGGAGGGCAACTGTGTGGGGGCGTTGAACGGCTCGCCAGCTCTGGAGTCAGCGTATCGCGCGGCAATACAAGTTTTCACATTGAGATAGACAAAATTTCATAGCGGTCAAGGAGCTGAGCACGGAGGAGCGAGAGTGGCCGAACGGAAACGTTACCAATTGAAAGAGGATTTACCAATTTTCGTACGAGCCTCAAGTTTGGCGGAGTACTTGCAAGGCATGAGGGCACACCGCAACTTTCACTGGGAACCGAGGGGCTATGCCGCGCCTCCCTGACGACCCTTATCCCCCGTCTGACCAGACCCGGAGAATGCATACGCATGAGCAGTAGGCTCGCACGACTCGCCCTTCCTGCCTTTATTCTTTCCGCCTCCGCCGGCATCCTGCATGGCCAGGACAGTTCCTCTGTAACCGGCCAGGTGCAGGACAGCTCCGGCGCCATCCTGCCGGACTCTTCAGTGACCATCACCAACCCGAGTAACGGTTTCACCCTGAAGACGAAGACGAACGCGTCCGGTGAGTACCGGGTGCCGAACGTGCCAGCCGGTCCGGGTTACAGGATCACGGTTGCGCACGCGGGATTTTCACCGGTTGTGCTGAATAACGTGTACATGAACGTCGGCGTGACACGCACCCAGGATGTGAAGCTAACGCCCGGTGAGAACGCGACCATTGAGGTGAACGCGTCCTCCGAAGATATAACGCTCAATACGGATGACGCGTCGATCGGGAATAACTACCAGGTGAAGAAGCTGAACGACCTGCCGGTGTATGACCGCAGCTCGCCGAGCGTGCTGTTTACGCAGGAGCCAGGCGTGACGGTAAGCGGTGCGGCGCTGGGTGGCCGTACCGATCAGAACTACGTGACCCTGGACGGCCTGGACGTGAACGACATCACGGCGGGCACAGCGTTTAACATCTCCGGCAAGGCGCCGATTGACGCAATCCAGGAGTTCCGCGGCACGGTGACGGGCTTTGGCGCAAACAGCGGCCAGGGTGGCGGCGGCCAGTTCGCCATGGTGACCAAGAGCGGCACCAACGAATGGCATGGCGATCTGAACGAGTACCACCGCGACCGATCGACGGTGGCGAACGACTGGTTCAACAACGACGCGGGTGTGTCGCGTGTGCAGCTGATCCGCAACCAGTTCGGCGGCGCGGTGGGCGGCCCAATCAAGAAGAACAAAGCCTTTTTCTTCTTCGACTTCAACGACAGCCGTATTGCGCAGAGCACGCCGGAGACGCGGCGCGTGCCGCTGCCGAACGTGCAGGCCGGCGGTGTGAACTACATCAATAACGGCCCGGGTTGTACCTCGGGCAGCCGTATCGACACCACCCCGAACTGCATCACGCAGCTGAGCCCGGCGCAGGTAGCGGCCCTTGATCCTCAACAC
>CAXTGN010000657.1:1635-3095 GCA_964243455.1 uncultured Acidobacteriaceae bacterium | reverse complement strand
GAGCAGCTGATTCGTAATCAGCAGGTCAACGGTTCAAGTCCGTTCGTCGGCTCCAGAAGAGTGAAAGCCCCGGAGATCCCTCCGGGGCTTTTTTTGCACCATCTTCTGGCAGTCCTGAAATGGGGTGTGCAGGAATGCTGTTTATCCGTGCAGAAGTTGCTTTGGACGCACCGCTTTTGCGTGCTTTTTGGGACTACTTGGACGACGGGCCGCGCACCACCTGGACCAGGTTGCCCGTGTCGATATGGCGCGCAAAGGCGGCTTTGACCTCCGGGGCGGTCAGGGCAATGTAGCGCTGGGCGGCGCGGGTCGGTTCATCCAGAGGAAGTCCGAGTTCCGCGCGGCCGAGCATGGCTCCGGCGACGGCCTCTTCGCTGGACTCACCCAGGGTGATCTGCCGGAGCAGGAGCGCTTTAGCCTGGTGCAGCTCGCCCTCGGAGACCTCTTCGGTGCGCATCTGGTTGAGGTCGCGTTCGACGAGTGCGCGGGCTTTGCTCACATTGGCCGGATCGCAGCCGTAGTCGACGGAGTAGGTAGCGCGGGTCTTATCGGCGCTGAGGCTGACGTCCACGCTGTAGACCAGACCTGCGGTCTGCCGGATGTCGTGGTAGAGCCTCGTGGCATAGAAACCGCCACCCAGCACATGCGTGCCGAGCTGAATGGGGTAGTAATCCTGGCTAAAGCGGTTGAGGTCGAGGTGCTCGGCGAGCACGACGGTGGCCTGCACCTGCTGTGCGTCGGGGATGGCCTGGGCGGAGGCCTTGTTGAGCGGAACCGGGGGCAGCGTGGTCTCGGGTTTGGGGCCGGTTGCCTTCCATTCGCCGAACCACTTCTCAATGGTCGAACGGGCCTCCTCGGGGCCAATGTCGCCGATCACGACGATGGTGGTCTGGTCCGGACGCACCGTCGCATCATGGAACTGCTTGACGTTGTCCAGCGTGACGTTGCCAATGGAGGCCGGTGTTGCCTGACGGAGGCTCGGATCTTTGGCCGGCACAAGTGCGGTTTCCAGTGCGCGACTGAACTTGTACCCGGGGCTCCCGAGGTTGCCGGCCTGCAACTCGGCGCTTTGACTCTGGGTGACCTTGAAGGCATCCGCAGGCAGAGCCGGATGCAGCTCATTATCTGCGAGCAGTTGAACGCCCCGTGAGAAGTTCTCTTTCAGCACGGTCAGTGAGAACCGTGCCCCGGCATTTTCATTGGCGGCAATGTCATCGAGCGCCTTCTGGAAGGCAAGGCGGTCGAGGCCCATTGTGCCGTAGCTGTAGAGCTGATCGAGGAGGTCGGAGACGCCTTCCTGGCCCTGCGGAGTCTGCAGATCGGAGTTGGTCTTCACTGCGCCGACGAGTGTGACCGTGGGGCTGGTGTGGTCGGTGCGTACGATCAGGCGAATGCCGTTGGGCAGCGTTGTATCGCTGGGTGGGGCCAGCGGCGTGGGCGGCTTCAGTTGCCCGAGCTGC
>CAXTGN010000657.1:0-1625 GCA_964243455.1 uncultured Acidobacteriaceae bacterium | reverse complement strand
CAGTCGGGCAGCGTCACGGGCTTGGTCGGTGCGGAGGTTGGCTTTTCGCTGCCGCCGAAACCGCTTTGCGAGGCGGGCTGACCGTTCGGTGCGGGTTTCAGCGTCGCCGTGATGGTGGGCACGTTGAGGAGGTACTGCCTGGCGACGCGGTTGACGTCTTCGGCGGTGACCTTGCGGATGGCGTCGACGTCCTCTTCCGGCGAGTTGCGGCCTTCGGCGGCGAGCGCGGCCGACCACAGATTCGCCAGTCCGGGAATGGAGTTGCGCCCGAACTCGGCCTGGGCGATCTCGCTGCGCTTGGAGGCTTCGACCAGGTCGGCGGGCACGCCGTTTTGCGCGTATTTGGTGAGAATGCCGCGCATCTCGGCAACGGGCGCGTTGACATCGGCTCCTGCGGGCACAGCGACAAAGCCAAAGCCAACGCTTGCCTTGGGATAGCTCTCGACGGTCTCGAACTGCGAGGCGAGGGCGTGGCCCGCGGGCACCATGGCGTACAGATCGCCCCGCTGGCTGGAGAGAACATCGGAGAGGATCGTGGCCGCGGCGTAATCCGGCGAGTCTGTCCCGGGCATGCGGTAGGAGACGAAGCCGAGCACGTAGGGCAGGTTGCTGTCGAGCGTGAACGTGTCTGGCTTGACCGGCTGCAGGGCGATGGCCGGGTGCGCGGGCAGCGGATGGCTCGGGATGGGCTCGAAGAGCTCCTTGATGCGGGCCAGCGTGGCGGCCGGTTCGACGTCACCGGCAACGACCATGATGGCGTTCGCGGGGGTGTACCACTGCTTGTAGAAGTCGCCGAGCATGGTTCCGGTCGTCTTGTCGAAAGACTCCTTGGTGCCGAGCGGGTCCGTGGCGTAGGGTGTGCCGGCGAACATGGCCGTGTTCAGGCGGGTGATGAACTTGTACGTGGGGTTGGAGAGATCGTGGGCGACCTCCTGCTCGATGGCGCCGCGTTCCTGGTCCCACTGGGATTCGGCGTTGTCGGCGCCGCGCATGCAGGATGCCTGCGCCTGCAGCGCGACGCCGATGTCCGCGGCGGGAACGGTGGCGTAGAACTGCGTGATGTTCTGCTGCGTATCGGCGTTGTTGTCGCCGCCCAGCTGAGCGTAGATGGCGGCTGTCTGGTCGGCGGACATGCCGGTGCAGCCGCGGAAGGCCATGTGTTCTTCGGCATGCGCCATGCCGGGGAACCCCACGGGGGTTTCGTCGCCGCCGACGAGGAAGTTGGTTTCCACGGTGACGACCGGGGCAAGCGCGTCGCGGATGATCACCACGCGCATACCGTTGGCGAGCGTCGCCCGGGTGACGTCAGGGCGTGTGGCAGCTGTGGTCAGCGGCGCTTTGGGGGCCTGTGCGTGCGCGGAGGAGATGGACAGCAGGATGGAAGCGAGCGGGGCGAGACGACGATTCAGCGACACGCGGGTTTGACTCCGAACTATGTCTGATTGTCTCAGAGCGTATCTTCCCGGGTTTCACGCGGTGGTGACAACCCTGGCGGACATTTGCCGGCGGGAGGGGGACAGCAGGTTCCCCGTTCGGGGAATGACAAGAAAGAAGGAGAAAGACAAAGGCAGAAGCCAGAGCCAAAGCAAAAAGCCAGAGCAAAGGCAAAAGCCAGAGCAAAGGCA
>CAXTGN010000656.1:787-3097 GCA_964243455.1 uncultured Acidobacteriaceae bacterium | reverse complement strand
AAATGCTCTGTTACAGGTCGGAGGCGTTCCGCAGCCAGGTCCAGCGCGGCAGGGTCTATAACGTTCAAGACCATCTCACCCCGAAAATGACGAAGGGCAGAGAGCAGTGGAAGCAGGTCGCGACACCCTCCGCATCCAAGCGACAGGATGCGTGGGCGACACGCGTACTCCGAGAGTGCGATGAGGACAGCCTCGACTGATAGCGCAGCTTGTACCGATGCTGCTGAACAATGCCCGAATGCAGGATGGCCTGCTCAAGATCAAAGCGAATGATTCCGGCGGGGCTTGGTTGATTCCAGCGGCGAGATGCTCCACGACGCGAAAGTCACCCTGCTGACCTCTCGGCCAGGTTTGCATGTGCAATCCGAGTGGCGAACTCGCCATGATGCCGCGTACGAGTTCGAACAGGGTAACGATCTCAGGTCCTGGTGTCCCGGCTAGCTCAAGGCTTCGCGCTACGGCATGATGTCGTGGAGTGCCGAAGGGGCCAAACTGTACCCCAAACTAGGGTAACTACTTATTTGACTGACCGTAGTACATTCGCCTTATGGAAGCCGTTGGCACCATTCGGGAGTTCGAGATAGATTTCGTCTTAGTGCCCCGCACGCCTACGAAGGCGATGCTAGAAGGCGGGTTGTACGAGGCACACGACGAGAACGCTGCGGGCACTTGGCGGGACATGATTGAGGCTTGGGAGTTATCCCGACAGCACCGGGAACTCGGCCAAGGGTAAGGGTTGACTGGCGCGTTTTCTGTATTCAAGGAAGCGGTTCGTGATTGTCCATGTCCGTTGCATCACTTCACTGATTATTTGATCCGCAGAGGCTACTTGACGGTTTCCGTGCCTCGGCTCAGTCGATTGATCGCTGACTCATTTCAAGTAGTCGGAATTTACGTTCACGGCACTATGTAGAAGTGGCCAGCCTTTAGCCGCGATCACGTTCGGGGCGATGGCTTTTCTAAGACTGTCGAGAACCCTCCCGCAATTAATCAAGCTGAGGTGGTGGTTCGCTAAAGACTGAGCCAAGTCGTTCATACTGCCCAACAGGGCTGGTTCGCCCGCTACCAGGTACGCGACTTCTTGAAAGTTGGCTATGCTCTGCGGAGTGGTCGGCGGCATGTCGTACGCCGTGCAGAGTGACCCGAGTGAGGCGTCTAGGAGTTGAAAAATTTTGGAGACTCCCGTCGGGCAGGATGATCTGCTCAAAGACAACGGTGAGACCTC
Organism: uncultured Acidobacteriaceae bacterium; assembly: GCA_964243455.1. Taxonomy (GTDB): domain Bacteria; phylum Acidobacteriota; class Terriglobia; order Terriglobales; family Acidobacteriaceae; genus Granulicella. The sequence goes on along the minus strand of CAXTGN010000656.1, from coordinate 1,872 downwards.
TACCTGTGGCGAACGAAAGCATGTCAACGAAGGTGTGAGCAAGGTTGTTGGCGCGGGCATGGAGAGTGCTCAGGTACGACTCCTCATACTGCGGGAGTTCGCAGGTCACTTGCACCTGTGAGTCAATGATGCGCAGCACCATTCTGAGTGGGAACCCGAGATCGTTTGATCTCCAAATCATCGGCAGGGATTGAAAGGTAAACTTCCACCAGTGCGGAAGAACGATCCCGAGGAGCCTGACGGTGACCATCGGGCCACTCTACCGCAAGGGCGTAGAATCATGGGCATGAAAACCCAGAAGCCACACGCGCCGATGCACGAGGGCCCAGAAGCCTTTGAGCGCTTCCAGCAAGCTGTTAAGGCCGTGCTGAGGGTGCCCAAGAGTGCTCTGCCGCCGAGTCCGTTTGGGCAGATCAAGAAGCAGAGCACAGAGTCTGTGAAGTAGTCCCGAGAACTTCAGCTGTTTCCAAATGAAGAATCTACTTATCACTTGGTGCTTGCCGCTGTGCCTTCTGCAAGGCAAAAGCAGCGTCGGAACTCTCAAGTGCAGCGCCCAACCCATTGACAAGTTGCTGGTCAAGAATGTCAATAATCCCGGCAACGCTCGTTGCTGCTCCGAATGTCTCGCCGTTCGGGCCAGTTACGCGCATAGATTCACCCATCGTGACGACGTTTCTGCGAGTCAGATCAAGAGCCATGGAGATGCTTGTCAGGGTTTCGACAAGGATCCCTATGACTTGTCCAGACTCGAGGAAGATCAGGGGAGAGCCGCTGAGCCCCTTTATAGATGGGCCTTGGAAAAAGATCACGCTCCCAGCGTGCGGGATTGGTATAGCGGCAGTCGCGGCGAGAGCGGACAAGCAAAACTTATTGTCCCCAGACCCTGGAGCAGCAAATGGGAATCCTATTATCGTTACGGGTTGCCCAGCAACAATTGCGTCCTTAGCGCTAAGTTTCAGGAATGGGAGCCCGTCAGCCGAGATCTTAAGGAGAGCGAAATCTTCCCCCTTCGAAACAGAATCGGGATTCTGGATGACTTCTGCGGGAACCCTGCGGTCGCCAGAGAGCGTGACTTCGATGCCGGT
>CAXTGN010000656.1:0-777 GCA_964243455.1 uncultured Acidobacteriaceae bacterium | reverse complement strand
TGACTATCCACCCGTTTGCGGAGACAATGAAGCCACTTCCTCGCATCCGTGGGGTGGGGTGTGAATGGGGACTACAGCGGAAGAAAACTGCTTGCAAGCGAGTACCTGCGTGATAGATGTAGCCGCTAAAGCTAGAGGCGACACCACCAGCGGCAGGACTATGTGTATAGCGCTTTAAACAAGGTGCGGTCTCCAAAAATGGAGGCAAGCCTATCACCCAAGCGGCAGAGCGGCTGTCTTACGTCCTCTTCCTTGTCTGCCTCCTTCCCTTTCAGTTAGCACTCGGTCGCGCATCCTCCTGCTTGCCCGTGAGGACATCCCATGTGAGTCGCTTGCCGACGATCTGAGAGGAGGCAACCGGAAGCGGTCGAAGTCATTCATGTCCTGGCGCTGGTTGTACCGAAAGGCTTGCTCATCAAGGTAGCGGAACAGGTGGAAGGGTTCAACGCTCACATACGTCCCGCTCAGGCCGCGCTTCAAGAGGCTCCAGTAGTTCTCCAAGCCGTTCGTGTGGGTGCGACCGTCCACATACTCGACCACGTGGTCCACGACCTGATGCGCGTAGTCGCCAGCGAGTCCCTCATAAGACAGCAGGGCGTCGGTGTAGAGCCGAGCCCGCTTCCACATGCTTCCGAACCTCAGCCTGTAGAGCTTTCTTCTTACGGTTGCCGACTACCGCCGTCCGAACCTTGCCGCCGCGTTCCAAGATTCCCATGACCGCGACCTTATCCTTCGTTCCCGTCCCGGTGATGCGACGGGCTTTCTTCGCAAGGTGCA
>CAXTGN010000655.1:2153-3109 GCA_964243455.1 uncultured Acidobacteriaceae bacterium | reverse complement strand
CTAGCGCAGGCCAATCCCTTGTAGGTCCTTCTGCAACCAAATCTCTGCACGCATGGAGGAGGAAAGATAGGCGCAGTTTTCTGGGTCGGTTCGGTGGTTCAACAACGCAAAAGGCTACGGTTTTCTAGGAACTGAGACCGGGCCGGATGTTTTCTGTCACTTCAGCGCCATCCAGACCGACGGTTACAAGTCGCTCAAAGAGGGTGACCTCGTCGAATTCGACGTGATCCAAGGCGAAAAGGGACCTCAAGCTGACCAGGTACGTAAACCTAGGTAGCCACGCCGGTCGCATGGCAAGACCTTCGACCGTCCCTCATCAGCACACCGTTTGAAGCACGTTGGTGCTGCTGCAGGCACACAGGGGCGCAGGCTTTCTGCTTCCCTCGCTCCTGAGCTGCTGACGAACAGATTCGGCAAGATCGTTCTCACTCATCTGTCCGTCCTCTCTCAGGAAAACGCATCCGACGGCGGTTACCACAGCGTCGTCGAGGATAACCGTTGCGGGGCCCTCAGGGCTGGGTCTAAGCCAGTTCTCTACAGCCCGCCCCTGGGTGCGTTCCATGAGGAAGTGGAATGCAAGCAGTCGGGCGCACACGACAACCTGTTGGTGATGGCCCTCGAACTGCTCCCAGACCACGCTGAAGGCCTGATGAAGTGAGACTCCCTGAACGGGGGCGTCCTGGGCAGGCGTATGGGTGTTCGGCAGCAGATCCCAATAACGCTGATCGCGCTCCCATTCGGCAGCAGCCGTGAGTGACGTTTGCAAGCGAGTGGAGATGGCTCCATTGCCTGCGTTCACGAAGACAGCCATTGCGAAGGCAATCTCTTGGGGCGAAACAGCAGGAAGACGAGGAGATAGTAAAGGTTGGAAAGGGATACTGGACACCGGGATAGGCTCTGCGGCCGTACATGGCGCTTGCAGATAGCGGTTCAAGGACTCGTCGATTCACGCAGCG
>CAXTGN010000655.1:0-2143 GCA_964243455.1 uncultured Acidobacteriaceae bacterium | reverse complement strand
AGATAGCGGTTAGAGACTCGTCAGTTCACGCAGCGTGCGGGTGAAAACTCTCACGTCGTTTAGGCCGTGTCGTACGCTGGGCGTGACCTGAGCGTTCCCGGTTGTCGTCCCAGGGTCAGTTTACGTCCTCTAGTCGGCAGACTCAAATGACACCTTTGTGCTAGAGCCACTTCGCGCCCCGCGGAAATACATGGCGGGCTTTCCGCCAATATCCCTCTTTAACTGTCATGCGCGGTACCATATCTCGAATCTAGCGATAGGGAATCGAAGGCATGGCCCCCGTACCACCATCCAGCTCGGTATTTCGAAACATCCTTCTGCGTCGCTTGCCCGAAGAAGATCGGGCCGCACTTGTGCCGCACCTTTTTCCGATGGATTTGCGTGTAGGGCTGGAACTGGTTTCCCCAAACACCTCGACCGAGTGGGTCTATCTCCTTGAGCGAGGCCTGGCGTCCATGTCAGCTTCAACGAGTGACGGCAGGTCGGTCGAAATCGGAATGATCGGGCGTGAGGGTGTGGTTGGGGTTTCTACGCTCTTTGGGCACCGTCCTTTGTCGCACACCGCCATGATGCAAGGTTCAGGAGACGGGCATCAGATACGGACCAGCGATTTTCGGAATCAGATGGCGAAGAGCGCCGTGCTCCTCCAGGGCGTGAACGACGCGCTCTATATACAGATGGCCTCCTTCGCTCAGTCCGGTGTGTGCAATGCGATGCACGAGGTGGAACCCAGGCTTTGCCGTTGGTTGTTGACAGCTTCGGACCTAACGGAAGTAGAGACCATGGATCTCACCCATGAGTTCCTGGCCACGATGCTGGGCACGCGGCGAACGTCGGTCTCAGGAGCAGCCGGTGCGCTGCAACGCGCTGGCCTGATCACTTATCAGCGCGGACATCTCACGATCGTGAATCGCAGCATGTTGGAGAAAGCTGCATGCGAGTGCTATGGCATCCTGCGTGATGCCTACAAGCAGACTTTCCCTGAAAAGTGGGCCTGAGGAGGCGAGGGTTGCTGTCTCGCAACGATGCTCGGATGTGTCTCCAAATGTTTTGAGATGGGAGACCCTTCTGTATATCCCTCTTTCGTGCAAGTCTCCGGATATCTGCACGGCGTGTTGACGGTGCGATTAGGGCTATCCTAAAGTGATTCCCACACAGCCTCGACTTCCTATGACAGCAGTTCAACGACATAACGTGCGTGTACTGGGTCAGGGCGAACGCACCCTGATGTTTGCGCACGGCTACGGCTGTGACCAGAACATGTGGAGGGCAGTAACGCCGGCCTTTCTAGATGGATATCGAGTCATTCTGTTCGACAATGCGGGAGCAGGCTCAGCCGACCCTGGGACCTTCGATAAGGTGCGGCACAGCAGCCTCCACGGGTATGCGCAGGATGTTCTGGACATCATCGACGAGCTCGACCTGAAACAGGTGAACTTCGTCGGTCACTCCGTCAGCGCCATGATCGGCGCCCTTGCCTCGATTCAACGGCCAAACGTTTTCGAGAGCCTCGTCATGATCGGCCCCTCTCCGTACTACATCCCGACTGCCCGAGTCTCGCGAAGGAACTGGAAGCGAGCTTCTGCCGCACCGATCCCGCGTTCGCGAGTCACTTCGCACGAGTCATCTTCCTCTCCGACCACCGCGCCGATCTGCCCAAGGTAAGTGTGCCCACCCTGATCCTGCAGACCCAGCAGGATTCGATCGCGCCTGTCGAGGTCGGTCATTACGTCGAGCGGATGCTGCCCAATAGCCGTCTTGTCGTGATGAACGCCACCGGGCACTGTCCTCACCTCAGCTCACCTGAGGAGGTGGTGGCGGAGATCCACCATTTCCTGCAGAATCAGATCGCCTAGGCCATGGGAACGGCGGGAGTCGACCTCGTACCTTGCGGTTTCGTCGCGCTGGGAACGGACGGCCGCATCCTTGACACCAATGCTGCCTTCTGTGAACTCATAGCGAGTTCACCCGCGGAGCTGAGGACATGCACGTTCCAGCATTTCCTCTCTGCTGCAGGGCGTCTGCTCTATGCAACGCAAATCTCTGCCAGACTCCTGCTCGAAGGCAGTGTCCGCGAGTTGGCTTTGGCGCTGGTGAACTCCTCAGGAGCCCGCACACCTGTTCTGATCAATGCCACGCTTGA
>CAXTGN010000654.1:903-3117 GCA_964243455.1 uncultured Acidobacteriaceae bacterium | reverse complement strand
TAGACGGGTCGCAAACTCCCGCAGATCGGCTCCCCGCTCACGTACCCACTCGGTCTCAGCAATCATCTGGAGCAACGGCGTGCTCGCCATCTGGTGGCTGTCCTGAACGGATCGCGCCGAAAGCGCACAACTCTCCCGACGCCGGTCGTCATGGCAGGTCAACCCGTCCGCGACGGAGGACCACCACACCGTCTCGCCACGCAGATCCAACCCACAAACTACGCAATGCCCCAACTCCGGCCACCAGCCCATCAAGCGGCACATCCACACGCAGAAATACGTAACCGGCAGCCATATCAGGTGACCGTCCATGGCTTGCAGTGCTGTCAGGGCCAGGCGGAAGATGTTGTCCTCTGGAGCCATCTCCGGCAAGGCCTGCTCCAGCACCTCCAGCACAAGCTGTATGCCTGCCATCCGCTGCCATTCCACCGGGCTTTTCAGGGGCGACCAAAGGATTTCGAAGCTGTCGAGGCGGACCAGGTCCTCGCGAGGACGCTCCGCGTAGTGAGCCATGACCTCGGTGCCCGGCTCAAGCGCCCCGCCGAAGCGCCGGCGACTCCGCATCGCGTGCCGGGCTACGCCCTTCACGACGCCCTGTTCGCGCGTCATCAGGCTCACCAGCAGATCGGCTTCATGAAACGGCCATGTCCGCAGAACGATCGCCTGGCTGTGGTGCTGAATGAGCCGACTTCCCGCCACGCAGCTATCGTCTCACCTCTGCAAAGAACGGGCATTGAGTTCCGGGATGACCGTAGGCGGGTGGAGCAAAGCAGAAGCGCGCAGCCGAAGCCGCGCGCCGATCCTCCAGCCCGGTCCCTTACCGTCCGAAGTGGGATGAATTCTTGGTGGCAAAGTCGACCCACTTATCCGGCAGATCGTCGCCCGCATAGATTGCCGAAACCGGGCAGACCGGAACGCAGGCGCCGCAATCAATGCACTCGACCGGGTCGATAAACAGTTGCTCTACTTCGCCGTAACCCGTCTCGTCCTTCTTCGGATGGATGCAGTCCACCGGGCAGGCATCAACGCAAGCCGTGTCCTTGGTGCCGATGCAGGGTTCCGCAATTACATACGCCATTGCTGTAGCTCTCCTCGAAAGCGGATCGTTCTCCGCAAGACTCTCATCCTGGATTTGTATCCTGAATCCGTACACCGTCGATTGTAACAAGGCAGTGGACCCACACCCAACGGGGGCCTTCCAGGTGTTCAGACTGCCAAAGCAAGCTCACCCCAGACCCGCCGCGCCAGGCTCGCCAAAGCAAGTGGAAAGACTCGTTCCTGCGTCCCCTCCAGCTCCGCCAACGACCACCACCGGACCTCCTGCATCAGCCGGATCTCGTCAGCGGTCACCCCTCCCAGAATGGGATCCTTCCGACCGCATCTGCCCGCGAAGAAGACATCGAAGTTCTTTACCGTCTCGCCAAGATGGGTATAGGTTCCGCCACTCTCTCGATGTATCGGACCTGTCAGGGTTAGACGGAGACCCAGTTCTTCGTGCAGCTCGCGGGTGGCTGCGGCAAGATCCGCCTCGTTGGCTTCCACCTCACCGCCCGGGGTCACCCAGAACACAAAGGGCTTGCCGTCAAGCTCCGCGACGAAGCGGATGAGCAACACGTCCCCGGCCGGATCGAAGAGGATCACCCGCGCGGAGCGGCGCACCCGCATGCGTCCCCCATCCTCTTTCAGCGCCCCACGTCTCCTAGGGCTCGTCGTGCAGCGAACTCCTCCGGTGTGGGGATCGGCTCCAGGTTGCGGCCTGCAAACATGTCCTCGAACAGCGTCTTCATCTCGTTGTGGATCAGCCCGTTGCTTGCAAACACTTCATCGGAGTTGAGCAGAAACCTGCTGCCATTAAAGCGCGTGATCGTTCCGCCAGCCTCTTCAACGAGCAGAAGACCCGCACTCGTATCCCAGGGGTTCAGCTTGAACTCCCAGAAGGCCTCCAAGCGCCCGCACGCTACATAGGCCAGGTCCAGCGCTGCCGATCCCGCCCGCCGCACACCATGCGAGCGCAGGGTGAACTCCTGGTAGAAGTGCACGTTGGGGTTGCGATGCCGCTTATGGCTGGGGAACCCCGTTGCTATCAACGCCTCTTGCAGCCTGGGAGTTCGCGATACGTGAATGGTTTCGCCGTTGAGCTTGGCACCTTCGCCGCGCGCCGCCGAAAACATCTCATCCCGAAGCGGGTCGTAGATCACGCCCGCAACCATTTCG
>CAXTGN010000654.1:0-893 GCA_964243455.1 uncultured Acidobacteriaceae bacterium | reverse complement strand
TGCTCCGCGGAGAAACCGGGGCCCCGATGCTCACAGCCCAACACCACGCAGAAGGCCGGGAAGCCGTGCGCGAAGTTTGTGGTTCCATCCAGAGGATCGACATACCAGCGGTACTCGGCGGCCAGCGCCGAGCGCGTTCCCTCTTCGCCGTAGACTCCGTGATCCGGAAGAGCCGCGCGCAGTCTTTCGGTGATCAGCTTTTCGCTGGCCCGGTCGGCCTCGGTCACCAGGTCCACATCGCCCTTGTACTCCGTCCGGACGCCGCGATGGTAGAAGTCCCGAAGCAGTACACCTGCTTCGCGCGCGATCCCTTCGGCTATCGTGACAAACTCGCTCACACTGCTCCTTCTGGCCCAGCTTCAGCGCGGTGCGCCTTCTTCACGAACCACTGCGGGCCGGCGCCCCCCGGGCGCCATGTTTTCCGTGATGGTCCGGATCTGTGTCTTGTAGATGAAAAGGTTCGGCTTGCCTTCACGCGTTAAACGGAGCATGGTGTCGTCGAAATACTCGATCCAGCCGCTCACCTGTTCGCCGTCGCGCAATTTGAGCACGACCGACACCTGACGGTCGCTCAACGATTTAAGGTAGAGCGCTTCCTGCCCCGTCTCTCCGGCGGGCGGTGTCTTGCCGTGCCGCTTTTTGGTTGCCATACGCGCATTGTACGGCGTCACTGTTGCGGATCGGGCCTCATACGACGCATGCACCTCAGTGCCGCGCGTAGTACGAGGTGCGATACCGCACCGTATAGCGCTGACGCAAAGCGGGGTCCTTCAGTTCGACGCCGATCTGCCGCAATCCCGAGGCGTCCCCGCCCTTTTGCGGCGCATAGTAGCCGATCGTGTACTGCGTCCGGAGGTCCTCAGACACATGCGCGAACGCGGGTCGCAGGTCGT
>CAXTGN010000653.1:0-3122 GCA_964243455.1 uncultured Acidobacteriaceae bacterium | reverse complement strand
ATGCCGTTGCTCTCGCGCCGCCGGTTGACGCCATTGCGCGCCAGGATATGCTGCCAGATCCTGGCAGCCCGGTACCGGGCCAGACCGAAAAAGCCTGCAACGACGGCTGCGAGAAGGAGCACGCCGACCAGCAGCAACCATCGCAGTTTTGTCGCCCACACCCGCATCTGCAGCTTTCATCTTCTCACCTCGCGTTGGCTTGCATGTTGGCGCTTCGCGATGGCTTGCGGGTTGGCGCTGCGCGATGGCTTGCATGTTGGCGTTAGCGATGGCTGAGTTGGCGCTTCGCGGTGGCTGGGGGTTGGCGTTAGCGATGGCTGAGGTTGGCACTTCGCGTTGGCTGGGGGGTTGCCGCTTGGGGATAAGTTCCCAGGACGGCGCTCTTCTGTGGCGATCCTAACCACGGCTCATTCGGTCGGCCAAGCAACGCGCGTCCCCTGCGCCAGTGCCAACCCAGCCATCGCGAAGCGCGACCCCCCGCCGCCGCGAAGCGCCAACATACAAGCCATCGCTAAGCGCCAACCTCCCGCCACCGCGAAGCGCCAACATGAAACGCCGAAGCGTCTCGAGCATCCAATTCAGGTTATGGCCGATCAGCTTTATCTCAGCCTTTGGTACCCCAATTTTCGCTTCGCTGCGCTCCCTTCGGCGATGACCGCCGTGTTGCGTCAGTTCGCGCAGGTGGCCTCGGGCGGCAATGCCGCGAGCATCTATAACCGCGTTGTGGCCGCCACGTGCTACCCGCTGGACTGGACCGAATCCCCAACCTTTCAGCGTATCTATGTGAACGATGGGCGCGCCGCCTCCGGAGAAGATACAGAGGCGTCCCTTATCGAGAACTCGGTTGCAGAGGCTACCGAACAGCTGCATGAGGACACGGCGTACGAGTTCGAGATGCGCTGGGGCCTGTGGCTGCCCGAAGCCAACCGGTCAGGCTCCGAGGCCGATGAGGAGGCACTCGACAACGAAGGGGACGAGGCGTACGAGGATGCGCAGCTGGACCCGACCTGGCGGCTGGAACCCACACGCGTCCGCATCACGGGCTTTGGCCCGGAGTTCGATCACGGCACTTATGAGACCAACGGGCACATCCGCGTCGATTTTGGCCTCGACACCCCGTTCACCCTTGACGACGAACTTGTGGATGAAGGTCTGGATCGCGCTGCCACAGTGCGTATTCAGCAGAACGTCGAGAAGCTGCTTGCCTTCACGCTTTCCGTGGAAAAGAAGTGCGGTATCAGCAGCCGTCTCCTCTGGACCGAGAGCGGCGAGCCCCTGGCTGAAAAGCTGATCGCCCGTCTGCAGCGCCTGAACTGACCCAGAACAGCAAAGAAATGGCCCGAACCAAATAGTTCGGGCCTTTTCCTACGAAACTAATTCGGACCTCTACACAGCAGCTTCCTGGAGAGCCGGATAGTCCACATACCCTTCCGGTCCGTGCCCGTAGAACGTCGAGGGATTCGGGTCGTTCAACGGCGCGCCGTTGCGGAACCGCTCGACCAGGTCCGGGTTCGCGATGAACAGCTTGCCAAAGGACACAGCATCGCAGTCTCCGCGTTCGATCGCCTCCTCCGCACTGCGCTGCGTGAACTTCTCGTTGGCGATATAGACGCCGCCGAACTGTTCTTTCAGTTGCGGTCCAAGCCATCCGGGTTCCTCGTACTCACGAGCGAACAGGAAGGCGATCCGGCGCTTGCCGAGCTCCCGCGCCACATAGCCGAAGGTCTCGGCGGGATTCGAGTCACTGATGCCGTGTGCGTCACCACGCGGCGCCAAGTGCATCCCAACGCGCTCCGGACCCCACACCTCAGCAACGGCGTCTGTGGCTTCCAGCATCAGGCGAGCGCGCTTTTCCAGGGTTCCACCCCAGGCGTCCGTCCGGTGGTTCGTTCCATCCTGAAGAAACTGGTCGAGCAGATAGCCATTGGCTCCGAGCAGTTCCACGCCGTCGAACCCTGCATCCTTGGCGTGCTGTGCAGCGCCCCTGTAGTCGGCGATGATCCCCGGGATTTCAGACGCGTCCAGGGCGCGCGGTGTTTCGAAGGCCTTCTCCGGACGGACCAGGCTCACATGGCCGGGTGCTCTCAGAGCGCTTGGCGCGACTGGCATCTGGCCCTGTAGGAAGAATGGATCCGAGATGCGCCCCACGTGCCAGATCTGCGCGAAAATCCTTCCGCCTGCCGCATGCACCGCGTCCGTCACCGGCCGCCAACGCTCCACCTGGTTCTCGCTCCAGATTCCCGGAACCTGGGCGTAGCCCACGCCCTGCGGACTGACTGGAATACCCTCAGAGATGATTAAACCTGCACTTGCGCGCTGCCGGTAGTACGTGACCATGATCTCGGTCGGCACGTGGTCCACGGTACCGCGCAGCCGCGTCAGCGGGGCCATGATCATCCGGTTCGGCATACGCAGATCACCCAGCTGTAATGGGTCTAACAGATGCGACATCATCCAATCTCCTGAGGCGCAACGTGCGCACGGGGACTAGATGCTGTGATGGGCTCCACGTTGCAGAACCCTCAGTTTATCGTTTGTCATTCCGCAGCGCCGCGGTGGAGCAGATCCCTCCGCTTTGCTGCGGGATGACAACTGGCCCTTGCCGAAGACGATCACCGTCAACTCGGTAGGCTATCGCTGGGACACCAAAGGCGATCACTGCCTTCAGGTGCATCCGGTTCGCAGGATGACTTCCTCAGCCACCGCTGACCACTTCCGTGAAGTCGGCAATGCCCGAGAACGTGCGGAGAATCTCTGCGAGCAGACGCAGTCGCCCAGCCCGCAAGGCCGGATCCGGGTCCATGACCATGACCTTGTCGAAGAACGCATCCACCACCGGACGGAGCGTCGCCATGTCCTCCAGGGCTGCGCCATACTCACGCCCGGCGACCAATCCTTGCACTCGCGCTCGCACCTCACTGGCGGCGGTCTCCAGCGCGACCTGTTCCGGCACCGTGCTGACGGCCTGATTCTGCGTTCCCGCGAAAGACTCGCCTTTGGCCTCGGCCTGTTCCAAGATGTTTTTCATGCGCTTGAACGCGGCGCTGACGGCTAAGAAATCGGTGCTCTCGCGCATGCGGCTTACCGCCTCGGCGCGGGCTACCGCATCGCGAACGTCGCTT
>CAXTGN010000652.1:0-3142 GCA_964243455.1 uncultured Acidobacteriaceae bacterium | reverse complement strand
TGCCGTCAGCACGATCCTTACTTTCTACCGCAAACAGGCAACCGCGAAGGGAATCGAGATTCGAACCGAGTTGGCTTCGGAGTGTAAGTTATCTGGTGTTGAGGGTGAAATCAAACAGGTCTTTTCAAACCTGCTTACAAATGCGATGGATGCTTTTGCGGGAGACCGAGGAACGATACGAATCAGGACACGCAAGGTTCGGGGCCAGGTTCGTCTGGTCGTCGCCGACACTGGGCGGGGAATTCCTCCAGGCGCACTCGCCAGAATTTGGGAGCCCTTTTTTACTACCAAAGAGTCGGTAGGAACCGGTTTGGGTCTTTGGGTAACACGAGAGATCCTGACCAAGCACAAGGCCCAACTGCGACTTCGCACTTCATCTCAAGGTGTGAACCGGGGAACCACGTTCACGATCGATTTCCCTTCAGCAACGTAGGCTATTGCTCGGGCTGCACGCTTTACCATGCTTGTTGCTTTCGGCAGTTGCCGAGGGCGTTGCGGGTCGAAGGCACGGCTCCCGCGTTACCAGTCGGAGCTAGTTTCCGACTCCGCCAAGTCCTCGTCTCGTTTGAGGACGCTCTTCATCTTGTGGGCTCAAGCTTGAGCAGATTAAGAAGAGCCGGGATCTGAAACGACGCCAGATAACGATCCTCTCCGCTACAATTCCGCCGGCGGTGTTCCTATGACCACAATGGGCACCTGTGGCCGTAGTTCCTTCAGCCGTTTGACCAACTTCCCACTACCGGCGTCCAAGACGACGCCATGCACGGCATGGGAACAGCTCCGATGTCTCAATGGCGTCCTGACTGCTGTATGCCGCTTTTCAGCCTACAACAAAGATTGTAGGCTTCCCATGGGCGTGCCGATCGGCGGAGGCCTCGCCACACGATCAGGGGAGACCTCTTTGCTGACCTGGGAAACGTTAAACGAAGAAAAATCAAGCGCATCAAGCGCAGAGGAACTCCAGAGCCACGATCTGGCCCACTTTGGGCTGAGCGACATGATCGAGTGCGGCCGTTTCATCCGGTCTTCGACACGGCTGGCCGGTAGCATGGAGAAAACGGCTGAGATCCTGGTTCGCTACTTCTACGGCGCTTTCCGGCAATCAGCAGCGGCTTCCAGCGACTGCGCACTGGTCCGTTGTTTTAAAACCCATCGCCTGGGAAATCTACCTGCAGCACTTCAAACCAAAGCAGTTATGTCGCTGGGCGATGCAGCCCGGGATGACCTTCGCTGTCTCACGCTGCTGGCCACGGCGGGGGACCTGCCGGCGTGGAATCAGCCTTCCGCGTCTGCGGGGCATGCTGTCATTCCGCTGGAGGACGCCGATGCCGTAAGCCGTGCTCCTATGATCGCCCAGTTGATTCGCCAACTCGGGTTGGAGATCGAAGCGGTGTTGGCCCCAAATGACGATCTGCTACTTGAGGCCGACGAGCGCACTTACGGGGTTTTCCATGTGGAAGATGCGATGGGCAGCCCCTCCATCCCTTCGCAAGCTTTCGTTCAGGAGCATGGAATCAGATCGGTATTGGGCTTTGGTGGACTTCTTCCATCCGGAGACTTGTTCGCGATCATCCTTTTCTCGAAGGTCCGGATCACGCGTGAGATCGCAAACCTGTTTCGGACGTTAGCCCTCAGTGTGAAATTGGTGTTGCTGCCTTTCACCCGGGGACCGATCTTCGCTGGAGAAGTATCTCCGTCCCGGCAGCCTGCTCGAACACCTGAACAGGATCAGATTCGCTCGGAGAGTGCGACATTGCGTCTTCTCATCCCAGCACTAGAAGCAGCGGCGCTTTACCAGACGAGTCGCTTGCAGGATGTAATCGCGGATCTCCATGTGCAGAAGGATGAGTTCCGGAAGCTCGGTACACGCTTGAGTTCCATGCTTGAATCGACAACCGATGCTGTGTTCATGCTCGATCGCGAGTGGCGGTTCAGCTATCTCAATCAGCATGCCGTAACGCTACTGCGGACGGACCATAATCTGCTTGGTACGAACATGTGGGAGCAGTTTCCAGTAGCAGTAAAGAGTTCCTTCTGGCAGCAGTACAACACTGCGATGAAGGACCGAGTGGCGGTTCAGTTTCAGGAACACTACCCCATACCGATTGATCGCTGGTTTGAGATCTTTGCATTTCCCAGCGAGGAGGGAATTGCCGTCTTCTTTCATGACATTACAGATCGGCGCAAAGCAGAGGCGGCGCTGATGAAGAATGAGAAGCTGGCCGCGGTCGGTCGTTTGGCAGCGTCGATTGCACACGAAATCAATAATCCACTTGAGTCAGTGACCAATCTGCTTTACCTGGCGAGGACCAGCACGGAACCGTCCGAGATCCAGGATTATCTGGCTACGGCTGATAGAGAGTTGCGGCGGGTAGGGGCTATCACAAATCAGACCCTGCGCTTCCATAAGCAATCGTCGAGTCCGACAAAGGTCTCCTGCGACGACCTTATCGAAGCCGTCCTGAGTATCTATCACGGTCGTATCGTCAATTCGCGCGTGCACGTAGAGCTTGAGAAACGGGCAAGCAGCTCCATCCTGTGCTTTGATGGAGAGATTCGGCAGGTCCTGAACAACCTGGTTGGGAACTCCATCGATGCGATGCACCCGGAGGGTGGCCGTCTGCTACTCCGTAGCCGGGATGCCATTGACTGGCCAACCGGACGCCCTGGACTGGTTCTCACCATCGCGGATACTGGTCCGGGCATGTCTCCGCTAACGAGGCAAAAGGCAGCAGAGCCCTTCTTCACCACAAAGGGCATCGGCGGGACTGGGCTTGGCCTCTGGATCAGCCGGGAGATCGTAGGTCGACACGAAGGACGGCTCAGCTTACGCAGCAGCCAAATGCCCGGAAGAAGTGGAACCGTTGTTACGGTGTTCCTGCCCCACGAGGCGGCCACACGCTGAATAGGGCCGGCTTCTTCGTTTGCCTTTCTCCTTACAAGCCGCCGCCCAGCCCTTCACGAGAGACGACATTTCAGCTTCGGAGAGGTGGCTTTGGAGTTTTGCGGGCTGCTGTGATCTCGCTTTCAGAGCAGGGTGAATTGAGACTACTCAGACCTAAGCGCAGTTCTATACGGCACAGGCAACACCATCACTCACTGCGCAGTTTGTCTTGGCGGCGCTCAAGATCTTTGAATATCT
>CAXTGN010000651.1:0-3151 GCA_964243455.1 uncultured Acidobacteriaceae bacterium | reverse complement strand
CGGTCAGGACAATGTGCGCGTGCATTCCGGCGGCAAGCTGACCGCAATCGATCTCAGCACCGAGGAGTATCCAGGCTTCCCGACCGATATGCAGGCCCAGTTCATGGCCCTGATGACCCAGGCCGACGGCACCAGCATCATCACGGAGAACATCTTCGAGAACCGCTTCATGCACGTCAGCGAACTGAATCGCATGGGCGCCAACATCGCCGTAAACGGCCGCACGGCTACGATCCGGGGCGGCAGCAAGCTCCAGTCGGCCGCCGTGATGTGCTCGGATCTGCGTGCCTCGGCGGCACTTGTTCTGAGCGCGCTGGTCGCCGACGGCGAGAGCATTCTGGACCGCGTGTACCACATCGATCGCGGTTACGAGCGGATTGAGGAGAAGCTGCGCAATGTGGGCGCGCAGATCCGCCGGCTGGGGGATGTGTTCGGCAAGAAGTAGTTGCGCCCGCCCCGCCTCGGGCGCAACATGAAAGGCACGAGGCCACCATGGCGACCACACCCGCACTGCTCTCAAGCGATGAGTACCTGCATACGAGCTACTCGCCCGATGTCGATTTTATAGATGGCGACAGAGAGGAACGGGACTTGGGCGAATTTGACCAGCACGGACACAAGCTCTACTCACAGCGTTCTTCATCGGCAAGGAAAAGAACTGGAATGTGAAAGCTGTCGTGGAGCAGCGGATTCGTGTAAGCCCTACCCGCGTCCGTATTTGCGACCTGGCGATTCTCCGTGCAGACGCTCCCCGGGAGAAGGTCACCGAGACGCCACCCCTGATCTGCATCGAGATTCTTTCGCCGGAGGATCGCCTGTCGCGTGCCCAGCGTGTGCTGGCGGATCACCTTGCCATGGGTGTTCAGAACCTTTGGCTGATCGATCCACTGCGCCGCTCGGCTCACACCTTCGACAGCAACGGTCTGCACTACGCTGACCCTACCAGCCTTGCTGTTCCAAACACGCCGATCGCGCTCGATCTGACGGACGCCTTCGCCGCGCTCGACTGACCCAATCCGGGCCGCGTTCAGGACCGCACAGATGCGGTGAGATGTCTCATTCGATTCCACTGAGGCTGTCGAATCTATAATGAACCCATGCGGTCCTGTTCGAAGTTCTACGCCGTTTCCTTGCTCTTTGCGGTGAGCTTCGTGTCGTCCTCGCCACTATCGGCCCAGGCTCCTTCGGCTCCAGCAGGCCGGGTGGTGCTGGTTCTGCCGTTTGAGAATCGCTCGGGGAACACGTCGTTGAACTGGATCGGCGATTCTTTTCCGGACACCCTGGATCTTCGGCTGAACGCCTCGGGATTTCTGACGATCTCGCACGACGACCGCACCTACGCCTACGATCATCTTGGTCTGCCCAAAGATTTCCGGCCCTCGCGCGCGACGACCCTGCAGATTGCGCGCCAGCTGGATGCCAATTACGTGGTGCTTGGCACCTATACCGTCGCGAACAACCATATCGCTGTCCAGGCCAGGGCACTTTCGGTCGACAATCTTCGGCTCCTGCAAACGGTAGACGATAGCGCGGATCTGCCCCGGCTTTTTGACGCGGAGAACGCCGTTGCCTGGAAGCTGGCGCGCGTCATCGACCCAAAATTCAGCGTGGCGGAAAGCACGTTTATCGCGGCTCCGGGTGGTGTACCCCTGCCGGCGTTTGAGGACTACATTCGCGGTACCGACTCCAGCTCTCCCACGGAGCGGCTGCAGCGTTTGAAGGCGGCCGTGTCCGTCTCGCCGGACTACCCTGCGGCCTTGCTTGCACTTGGCAAGGAGCAGTACGCCGCACGCAACTTCACAGAAGCGGCGACAACCCTCAGCAAGGTGCCGCCCGATAATCCCCTTGCCCTGGAGGCGGGGTTTTATCTTGGCCTGGCGCGGTTTAACTCCGCGAATTACGCGGGCGCAGAGACCGCCTTTGCTTTCGTTGCGGGGCGGCTGCCCCTGCCCGAGGTCGTCAACGATCAGGGTGTTGCGCTCAGCCGTCAGGGCAAGGATGGCGCCGTTCTGTTTCAGCAGGCGTCGGCTGCCGATCCTTCCGACGAGGACTACCACTACAACCTTGCGCTGGCGTACTTTCGCCGTGGCGATACGGCCAGTGCCGTCAGCGAGGTGGCGGCTGCGCTGAAGCTGAAGCCGAACGACAATGAGGCCCTTGAACTGGAGCATCAACTGAAGTCGGCTGTTCCGGGGTCGAAGATGCCCGTTACGGATGCTCAGGGGTTTGGTCCTGTGGAGCGCGTGCGGCGGACGTATTCCGAGACCAGCTACCGGCAGGCAGCCTTCCAACTTTCCGAGATGCGCGCCACCCGCATGGCCGTACTGCCACCGTCGCAACAGGCAACGGAGTACAGCGCCCTCGGCCAGGACGCTCTCAAGCAGGGATTGATTCCGCAGGCGGAGGCTGATTTTCAATCTGCGCTGGGTGCGGACGCAAAGAGTGCCGCCGCGCATGCCGGCCTGGCCGAAGTGCGCGAACGGAGCAACGACGCAGGCCAGGCCCGTGCCGAGGCGGTGTCCTCGCTTCGGCTGCAACCCAATGCGCCGGCGCTGCTCGTCATGGCGCGGCTGGACCTTGCGAAGAACGACCTGGGCATTGCCGCGGACGAAGTCTCCCAGGCGCTGCAGCTCGAGCCTCAGAACAGCAGCGCCCTGAGCCTGAAGCAGGTTCTGCAGAGCCGCGGCCAAAACGTGCGCTGACCTGGGCCTCTACTTCATGGATCCGATTTGCTTAAGGCTGCACGCCTTTCAGCACGCCTCACCTGACGCGGCCGTGGTCGTTGCAACTGCGGGCGTGTGCCTGATCCTCCTGGAGCTGAACCGACCGGGATCCATCTTGCCTGGCTCCATAGGGCTCTTGCTTGTGCTTCTGGCGGTCAGGGCCCTGGTCGAAAACACGGTGGAGCTTTCGGCGACCATCCTGCTTTTGTGTTCCGGGGGGGCGCTTCTGTTCAATGTCTGGTACAAGTCACCGCTCTGGGTGCTTGTACTCGCGACGGCGATGCTGACTCTGGGTCTCCGGTTTCTCGTTTCCCCTACGGCGATCTCCCAGGTCCAAACCCCGGTGGCCCTGAGCTGCGGGAGCGTTCTTGGAGTGCTTGGGGCATGTCTGTCGCGCGTTGCTTTCCGCGCGCGCAGGGCGAAGCGGG
>CAXTGN010000650.1:265-3161 GCA_964243455.1 uncultured Acidobacteriaceae bacterium | reverse complement strand
CGGGCTGGTCGGCAGGATCATGAGGTCGATCTCCCGCCATTGCCGGGCGGCCTGACGTGCGAGCGCGCGCAGGCGATATTCGCCCCGGAAGGCATCGGCCGCAGAAAAACTCCGTGCGCCGGCTATGATGCCGTGCACGACTGGATCAAGGGCCTCCGGATGCGTCGCCAGGAACGGCTCGATCGCTGCCAGCCGTTCGGCGACGTATGGACCGTCATAGAGCAGGGAGGCGACCTCGCGGAACGGAGCGTAGTCGAACTCGACCGCTATCCCGCCCATCTCGCGCATGTCCTGAATAGCGGCTTCGTAGAGACGCTCGACCTCCGTGTCGCCGAAGAACTCACGGTCGCTCGCCCTGAGCACCCCGAAGCGGAACCGCTCCTGCGGCAGCTCCACCGGTTGGTCAGATCGCGAGTACGGATCCGTCCCGTCCTCGGCCAGCGCCGACTCCAGCACCAGCAGGGCATCCGGAGCGCTCTGGGCAAGGATGGCGATGCAGTCCAGCGACCTGCAGGCCGGCACGACGCCGGAGGTGCTGACGATGCCCTTCGTAGGCTTCAGACCGACGATGTTGTTGAAGCTGGCGGGGATGCGGCCAGACCCGGCAGTGTCGGTGCCGAGGGCGAACGACACCAGGCCAGCCGCGACCGCGACTGCGGAACCGGACGAAGACCCACCGGAGATGACGTCGCCATCGAACACGCAGCGCGGCGCTCCGTAGGGGGAACGCGTGCCGACCAGCCCGGTGGCGAACTGGTCGAGGTTGGTCTTGCCGATCAGCATCGCGCCCGCATCGAGCAGGCGCTGTACTACCGTGGCGTTCGCCTCGGGAGAATACGCGAAGGCCGGACAACCCGCAGTGGTCGGCAGAACCGATACGTCGATATTATCCTTGACGGCGAACGGGATACCGTAGAGTGGCAACTGCCGTGCTGCCGGATCCGCTTCAAGGGCACGGGCCCGCGCGAGCAGCCGTTCGGATGGAACCCGACTGATCCAGACGGCGGGATCGTGATAGGCCTCGATCCGCGCGAGCGTCTCCTGTGCGACGGAGGTCGGCGTCCGGCCGCCCGACCGATAGGCCTCCAGCAGGACCGGGATCGAGAACGATGGCAGGTCGCTCAGTCTGTCGTCCCCTTGCACTACCTTGATGCTCGACATCGGGCTCCTCAGGCTTCGCAGACGACATTCGAGAGGTCGGACGTCATGCCCGGTCTCGCGCTCGCCGATACCGGGATCTGAGAACCGGGCCTCAGCGCTCGTATCGAGGTCCGGCGCAGACTCGACCGACGATCCCGCTGGCCGTCGTCCTCATTCCAGTTCATCGAAAAACGAGTGTAGCTCATCTATATCTGCGAGACGTCGGCGTGAGTCCTTCTTCAGCTTCAGCATGGTCTGCTCGGTAAGCATATGCGCGAACAGCAGCGGGGGCGCATGGTCGTCGATCGGGCCCTTCGTGCGGGTCTGGCGTCGGAGCAGCCATCTCGTGTCTTCTGTGTGGATCATGCTCGTGTCGGTCACCATCGCCACCTGGGTGCCGTTCCGAAGCGCGAACTCGATGATCGTGGCGATGGCGGGAACACGCCGTCGTAGCGCGAACACGATCAGCACGTCCTTCGCGCCGAGATCGACGATAGACTCGCCGATCGTTTCCCCGGGCCCCGGAAAGAGATGGACCCGTGCCCGGGCATGGAGAAGCGACCAGCGAAGATACTCGGCAAGCGGACGACCGTGACGAAAGCCTGCTATCCAGACCTGCCCGGCCACCGCAACCGCGCTCGCGAGCGAGTCTATCAGCTCCCTGGTCTCGGCGGTAAAGGTGGCGCGCAGGTTTGCCACCACCGTATCCACGTGGCGCTCGACCAGACCCTCCGGCGCATCGGACGACGTCTTGCCGAACAGATAGAGAGGAGCCCCGTTCTCGAGCTCGTGGCGGGCCGCCCGTCGCATCTCGTCATATCCGGAGAATCCGAGCCGTCGGACGAAGCGCGTGACTGCCGAATTGGAAACCTCGGAGATCCGGGCGAGCTCGGTCGCCGAGTAGGTCGCAAGCTCGCCGGGGAAATTCAGCAGCGTGTCGGCGAGCACGCGCTCGGCAGGCGGCATCGCTTGATAATGGCCCCTGATGAGCGCGTGCAAGGTGACCTTGCCGGAAGGGCTGGAAACTTGGTCCTTGGCGGTCACGGCTCTGAAAACTTCTTGTCGGTTGTCTGGTCGAACGATAGAGTTTTCTCATTATCCGAGACTAGCGAGATTTTGCAGTCCCGACGACCCAAAACCGGGGTAAGCCGAGCATGGCGTTCGAAGTTGATCTCAACGGCAAGCAGATGCTCCCCCTGGAGACCGTCGACACCCACCTCATCGAACCCAGCCACGGCTGGTCCGGTCTCGTCAAGGCAGGTCAGTTCATCAGGGTCATGGACCCGCGTGGGCGGCAATGCGCGGATTTCTGGGCATTCAATGCGACCGATCTCGATGAGCATCTGTCGGCAATGCATACGCGAGTCTGGGTCAACCGGCTTTGTCCCACGATCGGCGAGAGCTTCCACTCGAACCGTCGACGCCCGATCCTGCAGCTTATCGCAGACACCTGCGGCCAGCATGACCTTCTGACGGCCGCCTGCGACGAGCACCGCTACCGTCTCTATGGGGTGACGGATCATCATCGCAGCTGCACCGGCAACCTGCGCGAGGTGATGAGCGAGCGCTTCGGCAGCGAACGCTTCTACGTGCCGCAGCCGTTCAACATCTTCGCCAGCATACCAGTCGGCGCCGACGGATCGGTGCTGAACGGGCCGGCGCCATCCCGGGCCGGCGACTATGTCGTGCTCAGGGCGTGGTTCGACGTGGCAGTCGCGGTGTCCGCCTGCCCGCAGCAGTTCAATCCGATCGCCGG
>CAXTGN010000650.1:0-255 GCA_964243455.1 uncultured Acidobacteriaceae bacterium | reverse complement strand
GATGGTATCCCAGCGAAATCCAGATCGACGTCATGGAGCCGGGGATGGACATCATGAGACCGCAATCCATTCCACCCGTCCGCCCGGTCGTCTGAGTCGACGATGGCGGTCGTCAACACGCGAAGTGCCGCCCTTCACCACAGCCGCCTACCACAGCCACTCCGGGTTGGCGCTGGGCTGCTCCTGTCGTGGCTTGTCTGCGCTCCCGCGGTGTTGGCCGCTGACGTGGCGACGTCCAACACCGCCGCGCTGATG
>CAXTGN010000649.1:0-3162 GCA_964243455.1 uncultured Acidobacteriaceae bacterium | reverse complement strand
CGGCGCGCCGAGCTTTCTGGATGCGCATCGCAAGCTGCCGCCGGTGTACTGGGGCGTGACCAGCGGCATGCGCTGCATGGATACCGTCGTGGCGCAGGTGATCGACAAGGGGTGGTCGCACCACATCACGCGGCTGATGGTGCTGAGCAACCTGGCAACACTGTGCGGGTTCGCGCCGCGCGAGCTGTGTGACTGGTTCTGGTTTGCGTATGTGGACGCGTACGACTGGGTGGTGGAACCGAATGTGCTGGGCATGTCGACCTTTGGCGATGGCGGCTTAACCGCGACCAAGCCGTATGTGAGCGGGGCGGCTTATATCAACCGCATGAGTGATTACTGCGGCAAGTGTGCGCTGAACCCGAAGAAGAATACGGGGCCGGGGTCTTGCCCGTTCACGGCGCTGTACTGGAGTTTCCTGGAGCGCAATGAAGCCAAGCTGGCGGATAACCTTCGCATGCGCATGCCGTTGAACACGATGTTGAAGAAGAGTGCTTCGGAGCGGAATGCGTTGCGCGAGCGTGCGGAGGAGGCGATCGGGATGCTGGAGCGTGGTGAGGTCGTGCGTTAGGACGGCTGTCTGTTTGGTTGCGTAGACTGGGTGCGCTGTTGCGAGTGCTCAGGAGAGTGCAGTGCGTTTAGGAAGAACCATTGAAATTGCGTGCCGCTGTGTCGTCGCGTTCGCCGTTGTATTGCCGGTGGGTCAGGGATTGCGAGCGCAGATGGCTCCGGCCAGTGCCATACCAGCGCATGGCCCGGTGGTTTCACTGTTCAACGGAACGGATCTGTCTCAGTTCGACATCTTCATTCGTGGTCGTGGGCTGAATTCCGATCCCGAGCATGTGTTCCAGGTGGAGAACGGAACGGTGCATGTTTCCGGCCATGAGATGGGCTACATCATCACACGGCAGAGCTTCCATCGTTTCTATCTGCGTGCCGAGTTCAAGTGGGGCGAGGGCACGTTTGGCGAGCGGGCCGGGCAGGCACGCGACAGTGGCATGCTGTACAACATCCAGGGCGAGCAGAAGGTGTGGCCGCGGTCGCTCGAGTTCCAGATCAAAGAGGGTGAAACGGGTGACTTCTGGATGACGGACGGAGCAGCCCTGACCGGGAGTGACGGCAAGCGCGTGACCGGACCTCCGGGCTCAGCCACCAACATCGGGCACATCGACAAGGGGCCGGAGAAGAACGTGGTCGGGTTCCGCAATACCGCGGGCGAGTTTGAAAAGCCGCATGGCGACTGGAACACGCTGGAGGTGGTTGTTGATGACAACACGGTGCGACAGTATGTTAACGGCAAGCTGGCGAACGTCGGGACCGATCCATTCCCCAAAGAAGGCCGGATCCTGTTTCAGTCCGAGGGCGCGGAGGTCTTCTTCCGTAACATGCAGGTGGCGCCGTTGAAGTAAAGACAAGTGGCCCTGCAGCGGGGGTGCAGGGCCAACCTTTCGTTAGGGTGGTTCGGAGTCTGACCGCAAGTGCAAACGCGGATTCCCTTCGGTAGTGACAACCAGGGAGATTGTAGTCCTCGAGGGGAATCGCTTGTTGCGCTAGATCGACAGGTTGAGCACGCGGTTGAGGCGGCTGACAAAGTTGGCGGGCTCCTGGAGCGGAAGGCCTTCAAGCAGCAGTGCCTGATCGAAGAGCAGCCAGGCGGCGTCTTCGGTTACAGGGTCGTCGACGCGCGGAAGCAGCTTCTTCACGATCTCGTGATCGGGGTTGATCTCGAGTGTGGGCTTGGGCGTGGGCATCTCCTTCTGGCCCATGGCGCGGAGCATCTGCTGCATCTGCAGTGAGGGCTCTTCTTCGTCGGAGACGATGCAGGAAGGGCTGTCGGCGAGACGTGAGCTAACGCGCACGTCTTTCACACGATCGCCGAGCGTTGCCTTGAGCTTATCGAGCAGGGGCTGTAGTGCGGCGTCCTGTTCGGGCTCGTTCTCCCCCTTCAGGTCCTCGCTGGTCGAAGCTTTGCTGACGGCCTTGAAGTCCGTATCGCCGTACTTGTCGATGCCCGCAAAGATGATCTCGTCGAAGTCGTCGTCGAGGATGAGGACCTCGATGTCTTTCTTGCGATAGATCTCGAGCAGAGGCGAGGTACGCAGCAGCGTTTCGGCGCCGCCGGTGATGTAGTACAGGCTCTTCTGGTCTTCCTTCATGCGCGACTTGGCGTCGGCGAGGCTCGTCAGGCCTTCGACCTTCGTGCTCTTGAAGCGGATGAGGTCCAGGATGAGGTCGCGGTTGGCGAAGTCGCTGTACAGGCCTTCCTTCAGCGGGCGATTGAACTGCTCGATGAAGCTGAGGTACTTTTCGGGATCCTTCTCGGCTACGCTCTTCAGCTCGGTGAGGATCTTTTTCACGCTGGCCGTGCGGATGCTGGTGAGGATGCGATTTTGCTGCAGAATCTCGCGGCTGACGTTGAGCGGGAGGTCTTCGGAATCGATGATGCCGCGCACGAAGCGTAGATACGTGGGCAGCAGCTCTTTCGAATCATCGGTGATGAAGACGCGCTTCACGTAAAGCTTGACACCCGGCTTGTAGTCGGCCTGGTAGAGATCGAACGGCGCGTGCGAGGGGACGAAGAAGAGCGTGGTGTACTCAAGATTGCCCTCGGCGCGAGTGTGGAACCAGAAGAGCGGGTCTTCGAGGTCGCCAGAGAGCGACTTGTAGAGCTCCTTGTAGTCGTCGTCGGTGAGTTCGGACTTGGAGCGGCGCCACATGGCGCTGGCCGTGTTGACCTGCTCTGTGGTGCGGGTCTTGGTGGACTCCTTCGTCTCCGCATTCCAGTCGCTCTTGTCGAAGGTGAGGAAGATGGGAAAGGCGATGTGGTTGGAGTACTTCTTGACGATCTCGCGCAGGCGCCAGCTGTTCGCGTACTGTTTGCCTTCTTCGTTGAGGAAGAGCTTGACCGTGGTGCCTGCGACGGCGCGCTCGGCCGGCTCGATGTCAAAACCGGTCTTGCCGTCCGAGGTCCAGCGCCAGGCCTGGTCTTCCCCGGCCTTGCGCGAGATGACCTCGACCTTGTCGGCGACCATGAAGGCGCTGTAGAAGCCGACGCCGAACTGCCCGATGAGGTTAGAATCCTTGCGGGCGTCGCCGGAGAGCTGGGAGAGGAAATTCTTGGTGCCGGAGCGCGCGATGGTGCCGAGGTGCGCGATCAGGTCTTCC
>CAXTGN010000648.1:0-3171 GCA_964243455.1 uncultured Acidobacteriaceae bacterium | reverse complement strand
AGGCAGCGTCGGGGAGGTAACGGTGCGTCTCCTCGCCCTGGACCGCGTTCTCTCTGGAAGCGGTATGCCACTTCTCGTCGCCCCAGTCCTTCAAGCTCTGCTGCGCCTCGGTACGAGGGTGCTTGTACCCACCGCCCTCCGCGACGTACTCGTGCGCTACGAGCTGCGCTTTGCGCCCGGACCACTGCCCTGGGCGGCCACCCTTGTCGCCCGCAATGACCTCGCGCTTGATCTTCTCGCGCAGATCAGGCTTTGTGTAGTTGTCGTTCTGCTCGCCATGGCCAGCCGTTTTCTTGACAGCCGTCTTCTTCACCGCAGGCTTCTTTGCAGCGGTCTTCTTCACCGCTGTGTTCTTACTTGCGGACTTCTTGGCTGCGCTCTTTTTCGCAGCTGTCTTCTTCGCCGGAGTCTTTCTCGCAGTCGCCATGACCGCATCGGATGCGCAACTCATCAGTCACATCAAGGGGCATTCGCAAAAAATGCCTTCTATCAAAACTTTGGAGAAGCACAACAACCAACAGCAAAATGGAGACATCGCCACCCACAGCCAACGCGAAGCGCCAACTCACCTAATGCGCAGCGCCGCTTTACGCGGGGTCGTAGTTCAGATTTGGCCCCAGCCAGCGCTCGACTTCGCCAAGGCTCCAACCCTTGCGATTCGCGTAGTCTTCCACCTGATCACGCCCGATCTTGCCCAGGCTGAAATACCGGGCCTCCGGATGCGCGAAGTAGATTCCACTCACGCTCGATCCTGGCCACATGGCAAAGCTCTCCGTGATCTTGATCCCCGTGTTCGCCTCGACGTCGAGCAGCTTCCAGATCGTGCCCTTCTCGGTATGGTCAGGGCTGGCCGGATACCCCGGTGCGGGCCGAATGCCACGGTATTTCTCCTGAACCATCTGCGCCGTCGTCAGGCCCTCGGTGAGCCCGTAGCCCCATGCATCGCGCACCATTTTGTGCAGACACTCCGCAAAGGCCTCGGCCAGCCGGTCCGCAATCGCCTCTGCCATGATCGCGTTGTAGTCATCATGCTTGGCCCGGAAGCTGTCGCCAAGTGCCTTCAACCCGATGCCGCTCGTCACCGCGAACGCGCCGACGGAATCCAGCAGCCCCGTCTCCTTCGGCGCGACGAAGTCCGCAAGCGAGCGGCACGGCTCCGTTCCCTCGCGATGGGCCTGCTGCCGCAACTCGTGGAAGCGCGCCAGCACGTTGGCCTGCGCATCGTCCGCGTACACCTCGATGTCGTCGCCTATCGCGTTGGCCCGCCACAGCCCGTACACCCCACGCGCCGTCAGCAGCTTCTTCCGCACGATGCAGTCGAGCATCTCCTCGCCGTCATGCAGCAGCTTGCGCGCCTCATCGCCATGCTTCTCGTCGTCGAGAATGCGTGGGTAGATCCCCTTCAGCCCCCATGTGTGAAAGAACGGTGTCCAATCCACAAACTCACGCAGCGTCTCGAGCGGAAAGTCATCCAGCACGCGCACGCCCGTAAACGCCGGCGTGGCAAGATCCTCCTCGCGCCAGGCAATCGGTGTCCGGCGTGCCCGTGCCGTCTCGATGGGCACAAGGGCCTGTGCCGGCGCTGAGTGGCGCTTCCTGAGAGACTCATACTCTGCGTCGTGTTGCGCGATGAAGGCTTCCCGCCCATCATCGCTCAGCAGGCTCGTGGTCACCGGTACAGCACGGCTTGCATCCAGCACATGAATCACCGGCTCGCTGTAATGCGGTGCGATCTTCACCGCTGTATGCGCGCGGCTCGTCGTCGCACCCCCAATCAGCAGCGGGATCTTCAGCCCCTGCCGCTGCATCTCACGCGCCACATGCACCATCTCGTCCAGCGACGGCGTGATCAGGCCGCTCAGCCCGATGATGTCCGCCTTCACCTCTTTAGCGCGCTCCAGGATCTTCTCCGCCGCCACCATCACGCCCATGTCGATCACTTCATAGTTGTTGCAAGCCAGCACCACACCCACGATGTTCTTGCCGATGTCGTGCACATCGCCCTTCACCGTCGCCAGCACGATCTTGCCCTGCGCCCGCACCTCTTCGCCGGCAGCCTCGGCGGCGGCCTTTTCGGCCTCCATGTACGGCGTCAGATAGGCCACGGCCTTCTTCATCACTCGAGCCGACTTCACCACCTGCGGCAGAAACATCTTGCCCGCGCCAAACAGATCGCCGACGACGCTCATACCCGCCATCAGCGGGCCTTCGATCACCAGCAGCGGCCGCCCCAGCTTGGCCCGCGCCTCTTCCGTGTCTTCATTGATGTAGGCGTCAATGCCCTTCACCAGCGCGTGCGACAGCCGCTCCTCCACAGTGCCCGAGCGCCACGCTTCCTGCTTGCCCTTTTGGTTGTCATTCCCAACGGGAATCTGCGTTCCTGCAGCCTCGGCCTTCAGCCGCTCGCCGAAATCAACCAGCCGCTCCGTCGCATCTGGCCGCCGGTTGAGCAGCACATCCTCCACCAGCAGCTTCAGCTCAGGGTCGATCTCCTCATACACCTCGAGCATGCCGGCATTCACAATGCCCATGTCCATGCCCGCGCCGATGGCGTGGTACAGAAACGCCGCATGCATCGCTTCACGGACCTTGTTGTTGCCGCGGAAGCTGAAGCTGATGTTCGACACGCCACCACTCACCTTGGCATGCGGCAGATGCGTCTTAATCCACCGCGTAGCGTTGATGAAATCAACCGCATAGTTGTTGTGCTCTTCCATGCCTGTGGCCACGGTCAGGATGTTTGGATCGAAGATGATGTCTTCCGGCGGAAAGCCGACCTCATCGACAAGGATCGAGTAGGCACGCGCACAGATGCGGATCTTCTCCTCAAACGTCGCCGCCTGGCCCTGCTCATCGAACGCCATCACCACCACGGCAGCACCGTACTTCAGCACCTTCTTGGCATTCGCCCGGAACTTCTCCTCGCCCTCTTTCAGCGAGATCGAATTGACGATGCCCTTGCCCTGCAGACACTTGAGCCCAGCCTCGATGACCTCCCACTTCGACGAGTCCACCATAAAGGGCACCTTGGCCACCTCAGGCTCGCTGCCGAGCAGCTGCAGATAGCGCGTCATCGCGGCCACGCCATCGATCATGCCCTCGTCCATGCAGATGTCGATCACGTTGGCGCCGTTCTCCACCTGCTGCCGCGCCACGCTCAACGCATCCTCG
>CAXTGN010000647.1:0-3177 GCA_964243455.1 uncultured Acidobacteriaceae bacterium | reverse complement strand
TGACGAGTTTCTTGTTAGGCTCGCTAATCCAGCCTTTGGTCAGGCGCTGACCTGTTTCAGGGCGGGATAGAGCTTCCGGTAATGGACGTAGTGGCGCTGCATGGCGTCGGCGTGCCGGGGTTGGATCGTTTCGGCGGCCCGTATGGTGCTCTCGCACGCCTCCTCCACGGAAGGCCACGCGCCCACGCCGGTACCGGCAAGCAGGGCTGCGCCAAAGGCGCCGCCTTCTTCCGCCTCCAGCAGTTCCACAGGATGGTCGTAAACATCGGCCTGGATCTGCCGCCAGAGCGGACCGCGCGCTCCCCCGCCGCCCAGACGGATCTTTTCTACGGGAATGCCGAGCTCGGCGAAGAGCGTGAAGGTGTCCTTGAGAGAGAAGGCAACACCTTCAAGGACAGCGCGTATGAAATGGGCACGGGTTGTCGAGGCGGTAATGCCGACAAAGGCAGCGCGAGCCTTCGGATCAAGGTGAGGGGTGCGCTCGCCGAAAAGGTAGGGCGCCCACAGTAGGCCGGCCGAGGCGGGCGGGACCATCGTGGCGAGGGCGGCGAGCTCGTCATAGCTGTTAATCGGCATAAAGGTGTCCTTCAGCCAGCGAAAGCTGAGGCCCGCACCATTGGTGACGCCCATGACGTGCCACAGACCCGGGGCGGCATGACAGAAGGTATGGAGGCGGCCCTTGGGGTCGAGGGTGGGGGCGGCGGTCGAGGCAAAGACCACCCCGGAGGTGCCGATGGTCGCAGAGACGGATCCCGGGGCGAGGATGCCCATGCCGACAGCGCCCGCACCCTGGTCGCCAGCGCCGGCCGCCACGGGCAGACCCTCCTTCAGACCGGTCGCAGCCGCACCTCCGGCGTTGATCCGGGCGCAGATCTCCGGGCCCTCATACAGTCGGGGAAGCCAGGGCAAAGGGATGCCGGCGGTCCCGGCAAGCTCCTCTGACCAGCGACGGTGGGCGACATCGAGCAGCAGGGTACCGGAGGCTTCCTGCAAATCTATGGCGAGTTCGCCGGTCATCTTGTAACGGACAAAGTCTTTGGGGCAGAGAACGTGAGCGAAGATGTCCGGCTGGTGCTCGCGAACCCAGAGGAGTTTGGTCAGCGTAAAGTTGGGAAGGGCCGGGTTGGCGACCAGATCGATCAGTTTGCTGTAGCCCACCGTTTCGGTCAGCCAGTCGCACTGCGGCTGCGTCCGCTGGTCGGCCCAGATCAGGGCAGGCCGGAGCACCTGTCCGTCGGCGTCGAGCATGACGCAGCCATGCATCTGACCGGTAAGGCCCGCTGCTTCCACCGCCGCTTCCGTGCCGGTATCGGCGGCCAGCTTCAGAACGCCCCCGATGGCCTCCTGGGCGGCGCGCCACCAGTCGTTGGGATCCTGCTCCGCCCAGCCGATGTGCTCGGAGTGAATCGGCGCATGGGGGGCGGAGTGGGAAGCGAGAACGGTGCCGCCCCGGTCAATCAGGATGGCGCGGGTTCCGCCGGTGCCAACGTCAATGCCAAGAAACATCGATTGCCCTCCAGGGGCGAGGTCCAGGTAACCGAGTGTAAAGAGACGAGGTGAGGATTGTCTCGCGAGGTGCCCTCTTCGGGCCGTGCAGGTCCTTTTTTTGCATCGGGCCGGAAGGGTGCGCATCGAAGAAAGGAATCAACTTGCGAGGTGCTCCCCATCGTTTTGCCAGACCGGGGACACCTCCTGTTCCGATAGCATGGGAGAGATGGGGCAAATGTGTAGAAGGCCAGTGCTGTGCCTGGGTGTGTCCGGACTGCTGCTGATGGCAGGGCTGGGTGCAAAAGCGCAGACCGCTGGCGCCACGAGCGGGTCAGGAAACAGCGCATCCGGAGCAAGTTCTTCAAGCAATCTCGGTGCGGTTCAGCAAGTGCAGCAACAGCTGTCACAGCCCGCCCCAAACGTGTCTCCGGGGAGCGCAACCAGCGAGAGCTTCCGGGGTAGTGTCATCCGTGAAAAGGCGACTGCCGGTGTGTTGTCGTTGACGCTTGATGACGCGATCGCGAAGGGCCTGCGTTACAACCTTGGGGTCATTCTGCAGAGTTCTGATATCAAGAGTGCAAACGGCCAGCGCTTGAGTGAACTGCAGCAGTTGCTTCCAAACCTGACCGCCGGGGCCAACATCACCGTAGAACAGGTGAACCTGGCCGCGTACGGGCTAAAGTTTCCAGGAATCGCGTCGGTGGTAGGCCCCTTCCAGGTTGTGGATTTCCGGGCCTATCTGACCCAGAATCTCGTGAACCTTCAAGCCATTCAGAACTACATCGCGGGCAAGCGCAACTTTCAGGCAGCCAAGCTGACGGCGGATGACGCACGCGACATGGTGGTGCTTACCGTAGGCAACGCCTACCTGCTGTGCAACGCGGATGCGGCACGGATCACGGCGGTTGAAGCCCAGATCGCGAGCTCCAAGTTGAGTCTCGACCAGGCGACCGCGGCGCATGAGGCCGGAACCAGTCCGCGACTGGATGTCCTGCGGGCTCAGGTCGACTACCAGACGCAGCAGCAGAATCTGATTTCAGCAAATAATCAGCTCGCCAAAGACAAGATCGCCTTGGCGCGGGCCATCGGTTTGCCGCTGGACCAGCAGTTCACAATCGCCGATTCGGCACCCTATGCTTCTCTGGACACACCGGAGGCCGAGGTCGCTTTTCAGCAGGCGCTGAAACAGCGCAAGGACCTGCAGGCCGACGCCCAACGGGTGGAAGCGGCCAAGGCTGCGCAGAAAGCCGCCTTTGACGAGCAGCTTCCCGTGCTGAACGTCACGGGAGATTATGGTGATCTCGGCACCACGCCCGGGCATTCCCATGGGACCTTTACGGCTACCGGGCAGATCAGTGCGCCGGTGTTGCAGATTGCGAAAACGCGTGGCGACGAGCAGGTGGCGGCAGCCCAGCGAGACCAGGTCGAAGCCAGGCTGGCCGACGACATACAACAGGTGAACGCGGACGTCCGGGATTCCATCCTGGATATCCAGACAGCAGCCAAGCTGGTCCAGGCCGCGAAGAGCAATGTAGATCTGGCAGATGAGGCCCTCAAGGAAGCGCAGGAACGCTTCCGGACAGGCGTAGCCGACAACCTGCCCGTGTCCCAGGCGCTTGCGACCGATCAGCAGGCCAATGACCAGTACATCGCAGCGCTGTATCAGCACAACGTGGCCAAGCTGGGGCT
>CAXTGN010000646.1:0-3186 GCA_964243455.1 uncultured Acidobacteriaceae bacterium | reverse complement strand
GCACCTCCCGAGTCCGTCGATCTCCCCTAAGAACTTCCCGTTCAAGTCGAACTTCTCAACGCGGCCATTCTCCCGATCAGCCACATAAACCACAGCGCTTTCACTGATCTGAATCGCATGCGGGAGATGGAACTCACCAGGTGAGGTACCGGGGTGCCCCCATGCCCGCACTTCCTTGCCGTCTGCGGTGTACTCCAAAACACGAGCGTTGCCATAACCATCTGTGATGAACACGTGCCCGTTCGGAGCGAAGGCAAGATCCGTGGCTCCGCGAAAGGGACTGCCCGTATCCGGCACCGGTTCCACAGCGATGGTGAGAAGTCTCTTACCTGCCGGAGAATACTTGATCACCTTGGACGCTCCCGCGTCGACAGCCCAGACGTTCCCTGCCGAATCCAACCGGAGACTGTGAGGCAAAGTGAAGTCGCCCCTGCCCCAGGAGCGAAGGAGATCGCCCCGCTTGTCGAACACCAGCACCGGATCAGCCTTGGTTCCTCGCTGGATAACATACACGTTTCCGTCTGGACCAGCCGCGACACCGGAGACCGCGCCCAGCTCCCAACCGGCAGATGAACCATGCAGTGAAAGCCGCGTCTTCCTAAGCAGCAGCGTTGGTGAGTCCTCGATACGTCTGGCGAGCGCCGTGTCGGAGAGCGCTGGCAGTTGCGCGGCACCCGACGGGACCATGCATGAACCAGCAGCAAGAGCTAGCGTCCAAATGTGCTGCCGCCGAGAGCGGATGTGTCTCACATCGAAAGAATAGCTGGCGGGGACCCACGATCGTCTTCTCACGCCAGGAACAACGACCGGATCCTGGCGCAAAAGGCTACCTCAGGCAATCACCTGCACCGCCCCACGCCCTACCAATCCTTCTACCCGTTCAATAAACTGCACATCCGCCTGCACATTGAACCCATGCGGCTCCAGGTCCGCCGCAAACTGGTCCGGATCCTCCAGCCGCAGCATGACCTTGCCGCGCCCCGGCGCCTCCCGGAACAGTGCCTGAAGCTTCTCCATCAGCGCCGCATCCGGCGAATGCAGCGGCACCTTGATCCGCAGAGCCTCCGGCAGCTTCACCTGCACATCCTCGAGCGCCACGATCGATGACACGGCAATCT
Organism: uncultured Acidobacteriaceae bacterium; assembly: GCA_964243455.1. Classification (GTDB taxonomy): domain Bacteria; phylum Acidobacteriota; class Terriglobia; order Terriglobales; family Acidobacteriaceae; genus Granulicella. The sequence goes on along the minus strand of CAXTGN010000646.1, from coordinate 2,068 downwards.
TCGGCGCTGAGTCTTCCTCACCCCGGATCGACCCGCGAATCAGCACCGGCACATCGATCTTCAGCTTTTCCGCCAGCTTCTCGTAGCTCTGCGGGAACGCAATCAGTTCAATCTTCCCCGTCGCATCTTCCAGACACGCCTGCGCATACATCTCGCCCGAGCGCTTACTCTTCGCCACCTTGAGGCCCGTGATCACGCCCGCGACCTGAATCTCATGCTGCTGCTCTGCCTTGCCCCGCACGGGCTCGGGTTTCATCTCGCAGGCAGTCTGCGCATCGATGACGCCTTTGAGGTTCCGCAGCTTGTCCCGATACTTGTCCAGCGGATGCCCCGACACAAAGAAGCCCAGCACTTCCTTCTCCTGGGCCAGCCGTGTGTACTCATCCCACTCGGGTGCGGCCGGCAATGGCTCATCCGCCGCGCTGGTCGCCGACGCGTCGTCGGCTCCGCCGAACAAGCCAAAGAGCCCATGCTGGCCGCTCGCGGCATCTTTCTGCGCTTTCTGCGCCCGCTCCATTGCCTTGTCCAGTGCCGCCATCACCTGCGATCGCTTCCCAAACGCATCCAGCGCCCCAGCTTTGCACAGCGACTCCAGCACCCGCTTGTTCATCAGCCGCAGGTCGACCTTCTCGCAGAATTCCCACAACGACGCAAAGCCAGCTTTGCCTTTTGCCTGAAGTTCAAGCCGCGCATTGGCAATCGACTCGATCGCATTGTGCCCAACGTTCTTAATCGCCGCAAGCCCGAACCGGATCGCATCGCCCGCCGGCGTAAAATCCGCGGCAGAAATTTGCACATCGGGCGGCACCACCGCGATCCCGATCTCGCGGCACTCGCCGATATACTTCACTACATTCTCCGGCTTGGAAGTTTCTGACGTCAGCAGCGCTGCCATAAACTCGACCGGGTAGTGCGTCTTCAACCACGCCGTGTGATACGCCAGCAGCGCATACGCCGCCGAGTGCGACTTGTTAAACCCGTACCCCGCAAATTGCTCCATCAGGTCAAACAGCTTCCCTGCCGTGTCCTTCGGGTGCTTGTTCTCCTTCGACCCAGCCATGAAGATGTCCCGCTGCTTCGCCATCTCTGCCGGATCCTTCTTGCCCATCGCGCGCCGCAGCAGGTCCGCGCCGCCCAGCGAGTACCCGGCGATCGCGGAGCTGATCTGCATCACCTGCTCCTGGTAGACGATGACGCCCAGCGTCTCCTTGAGAATGACCTCCAGCTCCGGGAACATATACTCCACCGGCCGCCGCCCCCACTTGCGCTCGATAAAGTCATCGATCATCCCGCCCTGGATCGGCCCCGGCCGGTACAGCGCATTCAACGCCGTCAGGTCCTCCACCGAGGTCGGCTTGTACCGCCGCAGCACATCGCGCATCCCGCCCGACTCAAACTGGAACACGCCACTCGTCAGTGCCTTGTGAAACACCTGCTCATACGTCTTTTGATCCTCGAGCGGCACCGTGGCCATCTCGACCGTCTCGCCCTTGTTCAGCTTGATCAGCTTCAGGCAGTCATCGATCACCGTCAGCGTAGTCAGCCCAAGGAAGTCCATCTTGAGCAGGCCCATCTTCTCGACGGCCTTCATGTCGTAGCTGGTGACGACGGCTTCGTCCTTGGTGCGGGTGACAGGGACGAGTTCGGTCAACGGCTGCGGTGCGATCACGACGCCGGCAGCGTGAACCCCGGCGCCGCGCACCAGGCCCTCGAGCCGCTGGGCGGTCTCGATCAGTTCGCGGATCTTCGGATCGGCCTCGCACGCGGCGGCGAGCGGCGGCGAGTCCTTCAACGCCTGTTCGATGGTGATGCCGATGGTGGCCGGGACCAGCTTGGCGATGCGGTCGACTTCGCCGTAGGGCATGTCCAGCGCCCGGCCGACATCCTTGATGGCGGCTTTGGCGGCCATGGTGTTGAAGGTGATGATCTGCGCGACCTGGTCGACGCCGTACTTGCCACGCACATACTCGATCACCTCGCCGCGACGGTTCATGCAGAAGTCGATATCGACGTCGGGCATGGAGACGCGTTCGGGGTTCAGGAAGCGCTCAAAGAGCAGATTGTTCTG
>CAXTGN010000645.1:0-3191 GCA_964243455.1 uncultured Acidobacteriaceae bacterium | reverse complement strand
CAAAGTTCGCGAGCTTGTCATACAGCTCCGTCCACATCGCCGTGGAGGCGACGGAGCTCAACTCATCGGAAGGCACCTCAATGCCCAGGTCCAACGTGCGTCGCTGACCCACCTGGACAATCGTGGCGCGGCTGCGGCTCGGATGCGAGCCAGTGAGAAAATCCGCCACTAGCTCGATGGGGTTCTGCGTCGCCGACAGCCCGATGCGTTGCGGCGGCTTGCGCAATCCCGTAAGCGATGCTCCCGCCCCAAGCGTGTTCTCTCCACACACCAACGCCTCCAGCCGCTCTAGGCTGAGCGCCAGATGCGATCCTCGCTTGTCGTCCGCGATGGCGTGAATCTCATCCACAATCATCGTGTGCACACGGCAAAGGTTGGCCCGCGCCTTACCTGCCGTCAGCAACAGATACAACGACTCCGGAGTTGTCACGAGGATGTGCGGCGGCTGCTTCAACATCGCCGCTCGGGCCTTCGTCGGCGTGTCGCCCGTGCGCACGCCGGTACGGATCTCCGGGCACAGGTAGCCTCGCGCCAGGGCCAGTCGCTGTATCTCCGCAAGTGGCCCGTCGAGGTTCTTTTGTACATCATTCGATAGAGCCTTCAGCGGCGATACATACACCACTTGCGTCTGCGGCGCGAGCTTGCCTTCAAGCGCCTGGCGCAGCAGGCCGTCGATGCACACAAGAAACGCCGCAAGCGTCTTCCCGGAACCCGTGGGTGCGGAGATCAGCGTCGCTTCGCCGCGCAGAATGGCTGGCCAGCCCGCAACCTGCGGCTCCGTGGCTGAGCCGAAGCGGCCCAGAAACCACTCGCGCACAACGGGATGCGCCCAGGCAAGCGCTTGGTCTGTCGCGGACGAAAGGTCGGGCGCCTGGGCGAGCATAGCCAATTGTAAAACTTCGTCTTCCCTTCGCCTCAAAAGGCGGTGGAAACAGACACGTCGGGTCTACATATTGCCGACACCGATGTCGGCGCTCTTGGCTTCCTGATCGTTGGGATCGAGATACTTCTCAATCGTCTGTTCGAGCACGCCCTTGGAGCGCAACAGGAAGTCGATTGCATCGCGGCCCGCGCCAAAACCTCCGGAGTGCTCCGTCACGTAGTGAGCCATCGCCTTCACCTCGGGCCGCGCATTCGCAACCGCGATGGCCAAACCCACCTTCCGCATCACGGGGAGATCGATGATATCGTCCCCGACATACGCAATCTCTTCGAGCGTGCAGCCCTCCTCCTTGACGATCAGATCGAGCGCTTCCACCTTGTAGTGCTGGCCCTGGTAGACGTGATCGATGCGCAGATCCTGCGATCGAATGCGCACGGCCTGCGACTCGCGCTTGGTGATCCAGCCGACCTTCAGGCCAGCGACATGGGCCAGCGCCGTCCCTAAGCCATCGTGCGCAGAAAAGGCCTTCACCTCAACCGCTTGTCCGTCCGGACCGGGCATCACCACGATGGACCCATCGGTCAGCACACCATCCACGTCGAAGAGCAGCACCTTGATGCGCCGGGCCCGTTCCTCTGGAGTCGGACGCGAGCCATTGGTCATCGAGGTGGAGGCTGGGTTCTGAGTTGTTGCCATAACCGTGATGATAGCGCCGCCGGGAAACAGAGTGGCGACCCAAAGCTCGCCACTCCGCGGAAGATTGGATGGCCGCTTCAGCGCCAGTGGCCTTCGATCCAGACGTAGCCGCGCGGCGTGTTTCGCCAGTGTCCTGGCACCCAGCGCCCACCCGGACGCGGTGGAGCGGCGTACAGACCAGGTACCCAGACATACCGCGCTCCGTCCCAGCGATGGTAGCCGGGCTGCCACACCCAGCCTGGTCGCGGAGGGGGAGGCACGGCTTCACGAACGGGTGGGGGAGGCGGTCCAATGCGGACGAAAACCTGCGCACCTGCGGCGGCCGAGGCGGCCAGAGCGAAACCAGCAACCAGCGTGACAATCTGCTTGTTCATATGTTCTGTCTCCTGAGGAGGCCTGAGGACCTCCATCACAGAACTCTGACCGCAGATCACCACACAAGTTGCGTATCTTCGCTACATCCGCACAAGGTTACCGTTAGCTCTTCTTTGATTGGGCGATGTACTCGTCGAGGGTGGCGACACCCGCCCGGCCCAGCAGCTCACCGAGAGTGTCCTGGTCGCCGTAGCCGGCGGCGAAGTGCGGACCATGCTGCTTCCGGAGTTCGCCAACAGTCGTTGTCGGGGAGGGTTGTATGTTGGGCGTGGAGGACTGACTAGCCATAACTTGAAGTCTCCAGACGCGGCAAGCGTCTCGTGATGTACGTGGCAACGATGAATCGAGGCGTGTTACTTCGTGTTGGTCACGCCAATGTCGGATGGATGCGGCACCTCGGGCGCCGGTCCTGTGGCCGTGGTGGAGGGATGCGTCGTCTGTGAGTGCGCCGGCTGACGGTCCACCGGGATCGAGCCTTCCGTGGTCGCGTCCGTGTTGGGGTAGGGTACAGGAACAGATTCGTCTGCCATGAGTAGAACCTCTCGCAGACAGATGCGAAGGCTGGACAAGATGGTTGTGGGCGTCCGGGCGAGCGACGACCGTCTCAGGGCTGAGCGGTCATAAGAGCAGAAGCAATCTCGCTCCACTCCACGTCCAGCGGGCCTGTGACGACCGGCTTGCCTGCCCGGCGATACCAGTAGGCGGCGTTGGCCGTGTCACCTTCACGCCGGTGAAGGAACGCATGGACCCAGGCGCCATCGGGCGTCCCGACATCCTGGGCAACCTCGTGCGCCGCGACCCAGTGGCCCTGGGCGTCTTGCCAAAGCGCATAGAGTAGCCTCGGCAGTTGCGCCGCCTGGTCGACCGGAAGTTGGCGGAGTTCATCGGCAGTCATGAGGCCATTATGATTTACGGAAGACCGTAAGGGGCACCCGGTACGCGCACACCTGGTTCAAACGATCTGGCCGTTGCAACGTACGCAATGTACCGAAGCGTGTACTCCGCAGCATGAGAAAAATGACGAGATCCCGCACTCTCTGGTCGTTGCTCTGGGCGCTTGCGATCATCGCCTCTGCCCTTGTTTTCAAGGGTAATTCATACGTGGAATGGATCGAAGCGGGCCTTACAGGTCTGGCTGTCTCGTTCGTGGTGCTGACGCCGAAGCGCGTTCTGTGCCCGCAGTAGGTTATGGGGAGATCAGGAAAGCGCGGCTACGGCCGCGCTCTTTCCTTTTAGA
>CAXTGN010000644.1:0-3193 GCA_964243455.1 uncultured Acidobacteriaceae bacterium | reverse complement strand
CAGGTTGGCCTCAGCCTTCTGTTGTTGGTCGGAGCTGGACTGTTTGTGCGTACAGTGCACCGACTGCGCGCTGCGGACGCTGGCTTTCGCACAGATCATCTAGTGAGCTTCTCGGTGTCGCCTGCGCTGGTGGGCTACACCGGCCCGCGCATGCCCGCTTTGCGGCACCAACTCATGGATGCACTGGCGTCCGTTCCGGGCGTCAAGAGCGTCGGGATCACGACCGATCCTGAGTTAGCGGGCAACTCGAGTACAACGAAGTTCAGCTATCAAAATCATCCGCAGTCACCAGACCAACAGCCAGACGTGGAACTTGCCTGGGTGAGCCAGGATTATTTCGCTACGCTGGAAGCCCCGCTTGTCGCAGGACGTGCCTTCACAGCGGCGGATGATCTGGGGCATCCGCTGGTTGCCCTCGTGAATGAGTCCCTGGCGAGGCTTGTGTTTGGCTCACCGCAGAAAGCCATCGGGCAAAGACTCATGCAGGGGTTAAGCGATCGTCCGGTGTTCAACATCGAGATCGTGGGCGTCGTGCAGGATGTGCGGCACGAGGACCTGCGTACAGTACCCGCTCCTGCGCTGTTCCAAAGCCTGGCGCAGAACGCCAACCCGAACTACGATCTTTCCTTCTATGTGCGAAGTGCGACAGATCCTGCTTCGATCTTGCGATCGGTTCGGCAGCGTGTGGCGGCCGTCGAACCGAACCTCGCGGTACAGCAGCTCCGCACCATGGACGAACAGATAGATGCCAGTATGCAGAACGAGCGGCTCATTGCCCTGCTGGCTGTGTCCTTCGGAGTCCTTGCGGCCGGGCTGGCTGGTGTTGGTCTCTACGGTGTGCTTGCGTTCGTAACCGCGCAACGCACCCGCGAGATTGGCGTACGTATGGCTCTTGGGGCAACACGGGCGAACGTGTCTCAGCTTGTGTTGCGCGACGTACTCAACCTCACCGTTACAGGCATTGCCGTGGCAATTCCTATTGCAATTCTGCTTGGCCGGCTGGTACAGAGCCAGCTTTTTGAGGTTGCTCCATCCGATCCTGTGTCGCTCATCGGAGCAGTAACACTGCTGGCGACCATTGCCCTGGTCGCCTCGGTGTTGCCGGCTCGGCGTGCTGCTTCCGTGAACCCAACCGAAGCGCTGAAAACGGAGTAATCAATGCCTGAACCGCTGATCCACCTGCATAACCTCGAACGAAGTTACAAAACCGGACACACAGAAAGTTTCGTACTTCGGCGTGTGGCGCTGGACATTCGTCTTGGCGAGTTCATCACGATCATGGGTCCGTCTGGGGCGGGCAAGAGCTCGCTGCTCAACATCCTTGCCATGCTGGATGACGCCTGGCGCGGGGAATTCCTCTTCGCCGGGGCACCGGTACACACCATGAACCGTAAAGGGCGCGCCGCTCTCGCGCGCAAGCAGATAGGCATGGTCTTCCAGAGCTACCACTTGCTCGAGGACCTCACAGTCGCCGAGAACATCGAGCTGCCCTTGACCTACAAGGACGTCAGCCGCGCCGAACGACAAGCCCTGGTGGCCGACACGCTGGATCGCTTCGCCATCGTCGGCAAGAAAGATCTCTACCCTTCACAGCTCTCCGGCGGCCAGCAGCAGCTTGTAGGTGTTGCGCGCGCCGTAATTCATAAGCCCGCGTTGTTACTCGCCGACGAACCGACAGGGAATTTGCACTCGGCCCAGGCCACGGAGGTGATGCAGCTCTTTCGCCGCTTGAACGACGAGGGCACCACAGTGGTGCAGGTTACGCATTCCGAGGTCAACGCCGCCTTCGGCACACGCACCATTGAACTGCGCGACGGCTGGCTGACGCACGACACAGGGCAGCCCGGTGTGACGCCTTCTGCCGACGTACGGGAGACCTCGGTCCGATGAAGTCTTTCCGTCTACACGTAGTGGTTCCATCGGTTCTCGCGGCTGCTCTCGCAATATCGACCTTTGTTCACGCGCAGAGCGTACCAGCGGACGCGACAACGGCAGGACAGGCATCGGTGTCAGCAGCGCCGAGTTTTTCGGGGGCTGCGCCTGCTCTGAGCCTTACGATTCCGCACTCCGCGAATCCCTTCAAGGCCTACCTTCCGGATCACGTGGCCCCTCCCAATCTGGCCAACTCTCCGCACATCGATGCTCTCGTCCAGAACGGCGTTCTGGTGCTCTCGTTGAACGATGCCATCGAGCTCGCGCTCGAAAACAATCTTGATCTAGCCATCGCGCGTTACAACCTGCCGATTGCGCAGGCGGATATCCTGCGCACGCAGGCTGGCGGCGCCTTCCTTGGTGTCAACGCCGGTATCGTCCAAAACACCCCAGGGGGCAACGGTGTAGGTGGGTTCGGCGCGTCTTCCGGTACGGGTGCGGGCGGCACCAGTGGAGGTGCCGGTGGCGCTGGTGGGGGTGCGGCCGGTTTGGTGCAATCTACGCTGGGAACTGGAACCGCTGTTCCCTCCTTCGATCCGCTGATCACGGCAAATACAAGTATCGAGCACTACACAGAGCCTCTAGCCAACGAAGTCGGCTATGGGGTCCCCGTGCTACGCGACAACACCGTGCTGGGCAACTTCGCCTTCTCGCAGTCGTTCGCCACGGGAACAAATTTTAGCTTCGTGCTGGACAATACGCGGGGAGCCACGAACAGCAACTACACCTTTCTCAATCCTCAGATCAACACCTACTATCGCGCACAACTCACGCAGCCACTTCTCGCCGGCTTCGGTCTCGGGCCAAATCTGCGGTACTTGCGCATCGCGCGCAATAATCAGCGCATCTCGGAGGCCGCCTTCCAGCTACAGATCATCGTGACCGTTACGCAGATTGAGAATCTCTACTGGGACCTCGTCAGCGCATACCAGGACGAGCAGGTGAAGATCGGCTCGCTGGAGTTTGCCCAGAACACATTGATAACGGCCCGAAAGCAGCTCGACCTCCAAGCCATTCCGGCCATCGACGTCATGCATGACGAGGTCGAAGTCGCCAACCGCGAACAGGACCTCTCCATTGCCAGGTCGCAGCTCCAATTTCAGCAATTACTGATGAAGAACGCCATCACCAAGAACCTGGACGATCCAATCCTAGAGGCTATGCCTGTTCGCCCAAGTGATCTGAGCCCGGTCAAAACAACACCGGACACGCTCGCAGGCGCGCCCACGGACGATCTGGTAGCGGCAGCTCTGCAGCAGCG
>CAXTGN010000643.1:0-3200 GCA_964243455.1 uncultured Acidobacteriaceae bacterium | reverse complement strand
TCGCCGTTAGGAAACCGACGCTGCTTTTGGCCGGTTAGCCCGGCTCTAAGAGCGTCAAGTGCGACACCGGACGCAAACGGGAGCGCGTTGTCACCGAGCGAAACAGGGGCGGTGTATATAACCAGCTTGTCTACAAGATTGTGTTCAAGAAATGCGCCGTTGAGCATCGACCCCGCCTCGACAAGTACGCTTCGAACCGGAACAGCGGCGAGCGCCCCCATCACATGGTCGAGATCGAGCCTGTCACCGAGGCGCGGGACTCGCAGCACTACGGCGCCCCTCGCTTGCAGTTCAGTCGTTCGCTGGTTTGGAGCCTCATGCGCGGCGATGAGGAGAACATCCCCCTGAGCTGACTGCAGCAGCCTGGAATCAAGCGGTATACGCAACTGGGAGTCCATGACGACTCGCAAAAGTGGCCTGCGGCGCGGCAGGCCGGTGCGGTCGGTGAGGGAGGGATCGTCGGCCAGTACAGTACCGATGCCGGTGAGGATGGCATCGGAACGGTGGCGCAAATGTTGCACATCCTCTCGGGCCGCCGGACCGGTTAGCCAGAAAGGGGCAGCCAAGGCGCGTTTGCTCACAGGGGGTGAGATCTTTCCATCACGGGACACAGCGGTTTTCAACGTGACGAAAGGTATGCCGTGCTGCACGGAAAAGGCGAAGGCATCGTTTAAGCGACGGGCGCGCTGCGCCTCGGATGTCTCCGCTTCCAGCAGGTCGACTTGAACGCCAGCACTCCGCAACCGGGCCAGTCCCTTACCGCCTACAAGCGGGTTAGGATCTATCGTTGCCACAACGCAGCGATTAACACCCGCAGCCACAAGCGCGTCAGCACAGGGGCCAGTGCGACCGTGGTGGGAGCATGGCTCAAGCGTGACATACGCAGTAGCCCCATGGACATCATGATGTGCGGTACCCGCTGCTTTCAGTGCAGCGATCTCGGCATGGTCGCGCAGATCAAACCGATGTGCACCCTCGCCGAGGGTGCGCCCATCCCGGGTCAGCACGCAGCCTACCGTTGGATTCGGTGAGGCAAACGCAGCGGCGCCCTCTGCCAGATCTAGCGCACGATGAAGGAACCGTTGATCCGGCGGCAGGAGGCGCATGAAGACTCAGGGTAGCTGCCGTCTGCTGTTGTATACCGGGCAAGCTGGTAACGATCCGGAAGAATCATTGACGGGGTGGCAACATCAGATGGGGAAGTTATCACCGTGCCAGGCAGTTCGGCGGCTTCTACCGGGCGGGCGGTGAGACTGGTGTGATGACAAAGGGCAACCAAGAGAGAAAAAAGTGTTGCAAAGAACTGGTGCATGGGCTTTCCCTACACGAGTACGGAATTTGTGTGACGGCTAAGCATCGCAAAGATCATCGTGAGACAAACTACGCCTTATGTCTCTCCAAAGTAAACAGATGTCAGCTTAAAGTACGTCGTGCAGGGGCTTGACAGAAAGCTTCGCAGCCACACGCTGCTTAGGTTCCAGTACAAGGAAGGGAGTTGCCCGGGAGCGCATTCGGCTAGGAGAGGAGCGAATCTACGAAGGCAGCATGATCGAAAGGGAGGATGTCTTCGATCTTTTCGCCCACTCCGGCGTACCGCACAGGTAACCCAAGTTCGTGGGCGATGGCGACTACTATGCCGCCCTTCGCGGTGCCGTCCAGCTTGGTGAGGACGATTCCGGTGACGTGGGCCGCCTCTGTGAACAGCCGGGCCTGCTGCATGCCGTTTTGCCCAGTGGTGGCATCGATGACAAGAAGCGTCTGATGGGGCGAGCCGGGCACCTGGCGCTCGGCTGTGCGGCGCATCTTGTCCAGTTCCTTCATGAGGTCGGTCTTGGTGTGCAGGCGACCGGCCGTATCCACCAGAACGATGTCGCTGTTGCGGGCCTTGGCTGCGGCGAGCGCATCGAAAAGCGCGGCAGAGGGATCGCCCCCCTGCCTGGTCTTGATCAGGTCGACGCCGGAGCGCTCGGACCAGACCTCCAGCTGCTCGATTGCGGCAGCACGGAACGTATCCGCGGCACATAGCAGAACAGACTGACCCTCACGACGGAACAGCGCGGAAAGCTTCCCGCTGGTGGTGGTTTTGCCCGTCCCGTTGACGCCGACCATCATGATGACCTCAGGGCCGGACACAGGATGGCGCACGGGGGTCGCGACCTGGTCCAGAATGCGGCGGATCTCCTGTTTCAATGCCACCTTGAGCTCGGCACCGTTCGCGATTCCGTGGCGCAGAGCACGGTCGCGCAGGCGGGAGATGATCTCGTCCGTGGTGGATGCACCGATATCGGAGCCGAGCAGGGCGAATTCAAGGTCGTCGAGCGAGGCTTCGTCGACCTCGCGGGTAAGGGCGACAACGGAGGCGATCTGCGTGGATAGCGATTCGCGGGTACGGGTAACCGCCTGACGCATGCGCTCGAAGAAGCCGGAGCGGGGCGCAGCTTCGGGACTTTCCTCGGCAGGAACGCGGTCGCGCTCAGGCTCATCCGGCCCGGAGGTCTTATCGCGCTTGCCAAACAGAGAGAAAGCCATCGCAGCTACTAGTCTAGCGAACTACCCTACGCTGATGCGCTGATGCGGTAGGGGTCCCAGAGTTTGGGGCCTATGGATCGCGAACCGCTGATTCTTTGCTGGTGTTCCTTTCATCCTCTGGGCTTGCTGCGAGAGGGCTTGCCGTTCTCCCCAAAAGAAAGAGGGTTGAACGGCTTCGCACATTTGCTGGGTTCTTTCCGTCAGGTGGCAGGATTCGCCGTGGAGACAGGATCGGCACTTTCAGCCGTCTATACTTGTGAGATGGCGAATTTGACTGAGAAAACGGCCCCTGGCAGCACCCTCCCCAAGACTCTCGGCGAGCTTCGCAAGAGCCAGTTCACGCCTGAGCGTGTGAACCGGAGCGTAAAGGATGAACTCCGCGACAACCTGATCCTGCGTCTGCGCGCGATTGCGCCGGGCGGACCAGAGGAAGGCGAGTCGCTGTTTCCCGGGATCGTGGGCTACGACGATACGGTAGTTCCGCAGGTGATCAATGCCCTGCTCTCACGGCACAATTTCATTCTTCTGGGTTTGCGTGGTCAGGCGAAGAGCCGCATTCTGCGAGCGCTTACGGGTCTACTGGATCCGTGTATCCCGTATGTTGCCGGTTCCGAGCTGCGCGACAACCCGTATCAGCCGCTCGGTCAATACTCCAAGGACCTGATCAGCGC
>CAXTGN010000642.1:0-3210 GCA_964243455.1 uncultured Acidobacteriaceae bacterium | reverse complement strand
GTATGTCCGCTGAACTTCATCAGCCACCACACCTCTACTGCACCGTCACCGCAAGATTCACCGTCTGCGAAGCCACCGCCGTCCCACCCGAAGCAGCCGCCGCCGTAAACACCACCGGCACCGTATAGCTCCCGGCCGCCGCATTGCTGCTCGACCCGCTCCCGCAGCCCGCCAGCCCCAGCATCCCCGCACACACCAGCGCACCCAGACCCACACTCAGCAGCCGGAACGACCCGGCACGGCGACGCCGCAGCCCGAAGCCCATCACGCCCAGCATCAGCAATCCTGCCGTCCACACCCGCTGGACCCGCGTCCCCGGCCGCGCCATGAAATCCGCTGCAGCTGCCGTCGCCGCCGCATTGGTCGCAATCGTCAGGATGTACCCTTGCGTTCCGCCCGTGGTCGTCGAGGGAGACGGGGCAAAGCTGCACGAGAAGTGCGTTGGCAACGTCCCGCACGTCGGCGTTACCGTCCCTGTGTAACCACCCGTAGACGTCACGGTGAGATTTACCGTCCCCGAAGCACCCCGCGCCACCGTCAACGACATCGGCGAGGCTGTCGCAGTAAACCCGGGCGCCGTGACGGTCTCCGTCAACGCCGCCGACGTCGACCCGCCAAACAACCCGCCCGCACCATACGTCGCCGTGATCGTATGCGTCCCCGCGGCCAGTGAAGAGGTCGCATACGTCGCTACACCGCCGCTCAGCGTCCCCGTCCCTAGCGTCGTCGTGCCGTCCAGGAAGGTCACCGTCCCGGACGGCGAGCCATAGCTCGACGAAGCCGGCGCTACCGTCGCCGTAAACGTTACGGAGGCCCCAAGGTTCGCCGTCGTCGCCGAACTCGCCAGCGTGGTCGTCGTGACCACGGCCGCACTCAGCAGCGGAACGGTTGTTGCGGCAGGCGTGCTCTTGTTGTTGATCACATCGCCCGCATACACCGCCTCCAGCGCCACAGTCGCGCCCGCAGCCTCCGTCGGTGTAAACGTCAGAGCCAGCTTGCCCGTTGTGTCGAGCGCGCCCGATCCCACCACGGCCGTTCCATCGAACAGGGTCACCAGCCCGGTCGGCACATCGCCGCTCTTGGCCGAAGTCACCGTCGCCATCACCGTGACCGGCTGCCCCGCCAGCGACCCCGTCGGCGCACTCAGCGTGGTCGTGCTCGCGGCCAGCGGCTGCAGCAGATTCGCCGCCGTCGCCGCCACGTAGTGGTGGCCGGTCGTCGTCGGGTGAAGCCCATCCCAGATCAGAAACGTGTCCGGGCTGACCGTCACCGTCTGCGCTACCGTCGTCAGATTACCGAAGCCATACGCCATCGGGCTCGCCGCCACTCCCTGCAGCAGCGTGAACACATCCGGCTGGTACACATTCAACGTCGCTCCCATGGCTGCCTGTTTCAGCGCCGTGATTCCCGCCGTCAAACCCGCCGCAAACACACCGGATGCCGTGTTTAACGCCGTCACCGTAGCCGGCGACGCGCCCGAACCCGCCGCAATTGCGCCCAGCGGCGGCACGTTCGGTATGACGAAGTTTGTCGCCCCCGCAGCCATCAGCTGCTGCACCAGCGCAAGCTCGTTCTGTATCGCCGTCCCCGCTGCCGCCACGGGATCCGTTCCCGCCGAAGCCGCATCCAGAATGTCGTTCGATCCACCCCACAGCACATACAGCGTCGCCGCTGTCGGCTTGGGACTCGTCGCCAGGTAGTCGCTCACCTGCTGCCCCATATTGTTCAACGTGATCGTCAGGGTCTGGCCGAGGTACGTCGCGCTGACCACCTTGACGCCGGCGGCGGTCGTGGCGTCGCCATAGGCGTAGTTCGTTCCGCCATCGAGCGAGTCCTTCACCGTCACACCCGAGCCGAACAGCGTCACCAGCTCTTCCACCCACACGCCCGTGTACGCCTTCGACGCCGCCGGCTGCGTGTCCGTGCCGTCTGTGAAGCGGCCGTCCGTGTAGTCGATCCCGAGCAGCTGATTGTCTGCCGGGTACCGGACCCCGTACTGGCTTTCGGTCAGGTGCGCGATGTTGCCCGTATCCGAAAGCGAGTCGCCAAACACCACCACGGTCGTGAAGTTCGTCTGCGCCAACGCGCAAGACGTAACCGTGCCGAACAGGGCAAGGAGGCACACGTACACACAGCGTTGCAGGACCGACATACACACTCCAGGGGAGGTTGAGTTTGGGCCCCACTCTACCACCTGCGTCGCCGGGGAGGCATCTTTCCTCCCCCGGCGACGCAAACCCTTTCAAAAATTCGGCTTTGCACGAAGGTGCAAAAAGGCCGTTATGGACGCACTTTTTGTGTCAAGATCCGTCCTTCCCGCGCGGACGCTGTTAGAAAGCGCGTTTGTGCCTCCAAAGCCGCTTAAGAACGCGCTTTTCGCACCCAAGTTCGCGCTGTATCATCTAAACAACGAGGACTTTCCCCATGGCATACAGTGACAAGGTTGTTGACCACTACGAGAATCCGCGCAACGTCGGTACCCTCGACAAGAACTCTTGCGAAGTTGGCACCGGGCTCGTTGGCGCGCCCGAGTGCGGCGACGTGATGCGTCTCCAGATCTAGGTGAACCCGGACACCCAGGTGATTGAGGACGCGAAGTTCAAGACCTTTGGGTGTGGGTCGGCCATTGCCAGCTCATCGCTGGCCACCGAGTGGGTCAAAGGCCGCACCGTCGCCGAGGCCCTCTCTATCACCAACACCGACATCGTGAAGGAGCTCGCGCTTCCCCCGGTCAAGATCCACTGCTCCGTCCTCGCCGAGGACGCCATCCGCGCCGCCATCGGCGACTGGAAAAAGAAGAACGGCGTAGCCGAAGAAGCTGCCGTAGCCGTCGCCGCTCACTAGTCTTGATCTCACGTATCTGAAGGCTGGCGGCGACTTACCTGCCGCCAGCCTTCTTTCGTTCCGAAGGAACTTATGGCCACGACACTTCTGCAACCCGGAACCGCTGCCCCGAAGCCCGGGGCCTCAGCCGCTCCACAGGACCCTCTCGCCGGCATGACTCTGCTCGTCGCCGAGGGCCAGCAGCCCCGCGCCAAACAGTCCGTGGAGATCACAAAGAATGCCCTCAAGCGCATCCGTGTGGCGATGGCCAAGGAAGGCGTATCGCCCGACGCCGGCGGCCTTCGCCTGGGTGTGCAGGGTGGCGGCTGCTCTGGTCTCAGCTACAACATCCGCTTCGATACCGAACCACGTAAGCGGGACCGCGTG
>CAXTGN010000641.1:0-3213 GCA_964243455.1 uncultured Acidobacteriaceae bacterium | reverse complement strand
GTCAGGGTGAGCGGTTTCATCACGCCGTGCAAGGTAAGATCACCGATCGCCACGAGCTGGTCTCCCCGCTTTTCGATCCGGGTACTGCGGAAGGTCATGGTCGGAAACTTGGCGACATCGAAGAAGTTGGAGCTCTTGAGATCGGAGTCGCGCTGGGGTTGATCCGTGTTTACCGAACTCAGATCGACGGTCGCTTCAAGTTTGTCGAAGCCGGGGTTCTTGGGGTCGTACGCGGAGGTTCCGCTCACCTTATCGAATCGCCCATGTACCTGCGAGACCATCATGTGCTTGACCGAGAAGCGCACGGACGTGTGCGCCGGGTCCAACTGGTAGTTGTTTTGTGCGAGCACTGTTCCGCCAATGGCCAGGAACAGAACACCGAGGGCTGCTATGCTTTTCATCGTTCTCCTTGTTGTGACGAAACGTGTGATAACAACTAATTGATAAAAAAAGGGCCTTAGCCGACTGCTTCCCGCGCATCTTCGAGTAAGCCGATGAGCGTCGTGAGCGCTGGAGTTTTCAGTTGCCCGAGCGTGGACTTTAATCTTTCTGCAAGCGGTTCATCCATGGTCCCAATCAGGGAAAGCGCATCATCGGTGATCTTGGCGATGACCACACGCCGATCCTGACACCCACGTTGTCGGACTACCCACCCGTTCTTCTCCATCCGGTCGAGCAGCCTCGTAATGTCAGGGTCACGCGTGATCATCCGTTCGCCCAACTGAGAACATGGCAGTCCGGAGCAACCGGCTCCTCGCAGGATTCTCAGGACGTTGTACTGCGTCGAGGTCATGCCGAACTCTTTCAGGAATTCATTAACCTTTTGGCCCAGGATCTCAGCAGTTTTAAAGATGTTGAGCGCGGCTTCCGCTTCTGGTGAAGCAAAGCTCCTTTGCTTGATCTCGTTTGCAAGCCTGCCAGCCATGTGCTAAAAGTAGTCGTCATAACGATGGTTGTCAAACGGACGTTCTAGCCGTCTGAGCTTTGCGTTCAGCAACACCCAAAGGAGCTACACGATGGCAGATAATCCAGTTCGCATCACCGTCTTTCCCCAACGGTCCGCTTCGGGTCGAAGGACACATCCTTCTGCGAGACGCCGATGGCCAGCAAATCGATCTGGGTGGCAAGACCGCGTTCGGGTTGTGTCGCTGCGGCCTGAGCGAGCACCGTCCTTACTGCGATGGATCGCATGCCAAGCACGCATGGCAAAGCGTGAACAGTCCCGGTAACCTCACGGGAAAGTGAGTCGGCGATCAGACAGCATACGAACGCTATGGCCTAGATTGCTTCGCGAGGAGCGTTTCAGGTTATGGCGCATCAATACTTTGCGATTTGCCTGCCGCCCAGCGTTCTCCACGCGATCAACGCCATGGAGGCGAGCCTCGGAGCTCTCGATCATGTTCTCGAGATCGGCGGCGAAACAGCTTTAAAAGAGATCCACGCGCCACCGCGGGTGCGGGATACCTGAACAAAACCCTGGTGACCCTTGAGTTCCTATAGCTTGCAGAGTTTGTCAGTGACAGGCCGATCAGCTTCGACTCGAACCTTGGTTCTTCATGTTTGCTGGGAACATCTCCTGCCTCAGACTCCCGCTTGCCAAGGTAACCACCGGATGAACCTCGCCACTATCGAAACGCAGTGTTAAAGCCATTGCACGTACATGAATCACCCCAGAGCTTCTTGGAGGTGGCTTATGAGGTGACGCGAGAAGGCACGTACGGGTGCCGGTGCAATGCCCGATGCGCGAAGCAAGTAGATCACGGCTGTGATGGGTTTCTTCTCTGGCAGTAATGCGATCAGCTCCCCTGAGCGCAGCTTGTCGGTGACGACCCAGTTCGGGATATGGGCGATGCCGAGCCCGGCAACGCAGGCGTCGGACTGAGCCTGTAGATCGTCCGTGGCAAGCACGCGTACTTTATCTAAATGTCGATTGTTACTAAGCAGGCAGCGCCAGCCCATGAAAGGGGCCGGGTGTCTTTTATCGATCAGGCGGTGCTGAAGGCAGTCATCGAGGTTATCCGGCTTGCCATGCTTTGCGAGATAGCCCGGGCTGGCTACAACCAAACTGCTCTGCGTGCCAAGCTTGGTCTGCAGCATGGCCGTGTTTTGCTGTCGGCCGACACGAATCGCAAGATCGGTGAGTTCCAGCACCGGGGCGTGCACCATCTCTGAAAGATCTAGGTCCACCGACAGTCCTGGAAACTGTTCGATCAGCCTAGGGATAGACGGTAAGATCAAGCGTTTGCCGAAGGTTGGCCAACACGTCAGCCGAACTCTGCCGCGGACCTGCTTCGACGTTGCTGCTGCTTCACGTTTCGCACTCGCAAGCTGATCTAAGAGTTCCTCCGCACGGTGGTACAGCCGTTGACCCGCATCGGTTAGCTCTAACGATCGCGTGTTGCGAAGCAGAAGTGTCACTCCGAGCTCGTCTTCTAGGGCGCGAACCTGTCTTGAAACAGCGGAGGGCGCCTGACCGCGGCGGCGTGCAGCCGCAGAAAAGCTCTTCATGTGCACGACATGAACGAAGGCCTCCAGATTGCCTGAGGAGTAAGCGGATTTCATCGTTGCATTTTAGACACAAGTGTTGTGCGCCAGCCTACGTGCGAGTGGGTGTCTGATGTTCTCAGGGGGACACCAAGATGAGTGGACGGGAAATGTCGAACTCGGTAGTCACAGCGAAGATGCAGGCGCCGGCTGAAAAGATAAACATTGCTGACTGGCTCTTTCATCTGCCGGATGACGAATACCAACGCTGCTCGCATGCGCACATTGCTGCCGGCTACACCACCACAGACGATGGAAAACCAATGTCCATCAACGTGGAAACGATCGGCGACGCGCTTGTCATTCAGCACTATCATGCGGAGATTCACGAGCCGTTGCATTGCCGCATGGTGTCGATTTCTGACGCGATCACGAAAAACGGGCGCAGCAAAGTTGAGGTGGTGTGGGAACTGAGCGCACGGCGGCTCGACGACAGCACATGCGAATACACCAATCACATCAACGCGTACGCTACAGATGAGTTCTTGGACTTTATAAAGGAGCATGGGATCACGTTCGAAGAGGCTGCTGCATCACGCCAGGCAGCGAGTGATGCCCACAACAAGGAGGAGACACCGAACTTTGCTAAGAGCATCGAAGCTCACGCGCTTGGGAAGGGTTGGCACACGTTCTAAACCCGCCGATAGCGATGAACCGAACCGATGTCCG
>CAXTGN010000640.1:1752-3223 GCA_964243455.1 uncultured Acidobacteriaceae bacterium | reverse complement strand
TTTTGCGACGGCCCCGGACACAAGAATTTCATGAAGCGAGAGCTTTCCCAGGAAGAGTTGGTCGAACGATGGACGCTCGCGCCCAATGAACTTCTGCTGCTGATGAACAAGAGCGGTCCCGGTCGCCTGGGCTTCGCGGCGATGCTCAAGTTTTTCCAGGCGGATGGACGGTTCCCCGCCGGCAAGGGCGACGTGCCGGTTGAGGCGATCCGTTGTCTGGTTCAGCAGACGAAGACTGTGCCATCGATGTGGGCCGACTACCGATTGGCAGGGCCGCACGATTAAGTACCATCGCGCCGAGATTCGGTCACTGTTCGATTTCCGGGAGGCGACGACAAGACTCCGAGAGCGTGATGGCATGGCTGCGCGAGCATGTGCTCACACAGGAGCGAGACCCTGAACGGGTCACGGAGGCGGCGCTTCAGAGGTTCCGCGAACTCAAGCTCGAACCGCCCACGATGGAGCGACTGGATCGATTGATCCGCTCCACGTTGAGGGCGTTCGAGGAGGACTTCTGCAGAAGGGTGTCTGAGCAGCTTCCATCCTCCACGAAGGCAGCACTCGACCGGCTCCTTGAACTTCCGTCGCCTGAGTCGACGAGTGTTCCGCTGCACGATCTGCGTGCCGACCCAGGACCCGCGAGCATCGGCACCCTTGACGAAGAGCTCGATAAGCTCGCTCTCTTACGAAGCTTGGAGCTTCCGACGGGTCTCTTCGAGCATCTCTCGCTTCGCATCCTCAAGTCGTACCGCCGGAGGGTGGTGGTGGAAGAAGCGCACGAGTTGCGCCGCCATCCGGCGCCGATCAGAATAACCTTGCTCTCGGCCTTCTGCCATCTGAGAGCCGGGGAACTGATCGACACGCTCGGCGATCTTCTCATCGATATGGTGCATCGTGTCGCTCACCGGGCGGAGATGCGCGTCGAGCGCGAGTTGATCGCCGACTACAAGCGCGTCTCGGGCAAGAACGGTCTGCTCTTTCAAATCGCGGAGGCCTCGCTCGACCACCCGGATCAGCTGGTGAAAGAGGTCGTTTATCCCATTGCGAGCGAGTCTACTTTGCGGGACCTGGTGCGGGAGTTCAAGGCCACCGGGCCGACCTATCGGCAGCAGCTCCACACCGTGATGCGCAGCGCCTATCGATCGCACTACCGCGCCATGCTGATTCGGCTTCTCAATACGCTGGAGTTCCGATCCAACAATGAAATCCACCGTCCGGTTCTCGATGCGCTTGCTATCGTCAAGCGGTTCGCCGGTAGCCGGTTGCTTATCTATCCCCTTAGTGAAGCGGTGCCGATCAAGGGGATCGTGCGCGGTCCGTGGCTCGAAACCGTCGTGGAGAAAGATGAGGAGGGCAAAGAGCGTGTCAATCGCATCGCCTATGAAGTGTGCGTCCTGCTGGCGCTGCGGGAGCGCCTCCGCTCAAAGGAGATTTGGATCGCAGGAGCAAAACACTATCGAAACCCCGATGA
>CAXTGN010000640.1:0-1742 GCA_964243455.1 uncultured Acidobacteriaceae bacterium | reverse complement strand
AAGGAACGCTCTACCTACTATGCGGCGTTGAAACTTCCCTCTATGGCGGAGGACTTCATCGCAACCCTCAAACGTGAGATGCACGACGCGCTTACCGGCTTCCACGAAGGCTTGGCCGCCAATGAATACGTCAAGATCGAGGAGAAGAACCGTGGTCGAATCAGGCTCTCTCCTCTTCCCGTTCAGACCGAGCCCGCCAATCTTGGCGCACTGAAAGCGAAAATGGTCGAGCGGTGGCCCATGACGAGCCTGCTCGATGTCTTCAAGGAGACCGACCTCCGCGTCCGGTTCACCGACGTATTTCGGAGCGCCACAGTGTGGGAGAACCTGGATCGGGACGTGCTTCAGGAACGCCTTCTGCTCACCATCTACGGGCTGGGATCGAATGCTGGCATCAAGCGCATGAGCGCCGGACAGCAGCGCACCAACTATAAGGACTTGCTCTACGTTCGCCGCCGCTACATCAATAAGGATCGGCTCCGCGCCGCCATCCGAGAGGTTGTGAATGCCACCATGCGGGCGCGATCTCCGGAGATATGGGGAGAAGGAACGACGGCGTGCGCGTCGGACTCGAAGAAGTTCGGGGCCTGGGACCAAAACCTGCTGACCGAATGGCACGCCCGCTACGGCGGCCGCGGTGTCATGATTTATTGGCACGTTGACCGCAAATCCGCTTGTATCTACTCGCAGCTCAAGCGGTGCTCCTCCTCGGAAGTCGCGTCCATGATCGAAGGCGTCCTCCGGCACTGCACGGACATGGAGGTACAGAGGCAATACACCGACAGCCACGGACAGAGCGAAGTGGCCTTCGCCTTCTGCAGGCTTCTGGGCTTCGAACTGCTGCCCCGGCTGAAGGCCATCGCAACGCAACGGCTCTACCGACCGGACGATTCGACCGATTACCCCGGCGTTGCGCCGGTCCTGTCGCGGACGATCAACTGGGAGCTGATCGCGCAACAGTACGACCAGATGGTCAAGTATGCGACTGCGCTGAAACTGGGCACCGCCGACACCGAAGACATCCTGCGCCGCTTCCGCCGCTCCAATGTGCAGCATCCCGTCTACAAAGCGCTTGCGGAGCTGGGTAAAGCCACCAAGACCATCTTCCTCTGTCGCTACCTGCACTCACTGGAACTGCGCCGCGAGATCCACGAGGGCCTCAACGTCATCGAGAACTGGAACAACGTCAACGACTTCATCTTCTTCGGTAAGGGCGGCGAGATGGCCTCCAACCGGATCGACGATCAGGAGATCGGGATGCTCTGTCTCCATCTGATCCAACTGTCGCTCGTCTACATCAATACCCTCATGATCCAGCAGGTACTGGCCGAACCCGCCTGGAGCGGCCGCCTCAACACAGACGACCAGCGAGGCATCACTCCCATGATCCACAGTCACATCAATCCCTATGGCAGTTTCAGGCTTGACCTCAACACCCGCTTACCTCTCGACCCGCCGCGTTTCGGGCCGCAATCGGTCGGAGCCCAGCTCCTGCTCGGCTACGATCAACTGATCGGATGACAGATTGCCCCTGGTGACAGCGATGTTGGGTTCACCCCTACAAAGCGGCGTAATCGTTCGATCGGTTTCACGCGCACCGGCCTGGCCGCGTGCCGTTCAGCCGCCAGGTTCCTGCAACCGCTTCCCAGCGCGTCTAGTTTAATCGCCTGCTTCGTGCTTCACACCTATCTCTACCGCCCGAGACCAAACCCCCGGCCACGCTCGATGCTCTGCTCCTGCTC
>CAXTGN010000639.1:0-3223 GCA_964243455.1 uncultured Acidobacteriaceae bacterium | reverse complement strand
ACTTCCCCGGATCGGTGCGAAACCTGGTCGCGCATCCCTGGCTGCAAAAGAAGTACCTGGTGCCCTCATGCTCGACGGTCGCGGCCGCCTTTGCTGGATCGACCGTCATTCCGCATACTGGATCCTTCATATTGCCTCCGGCTTTCGTTGGCTCGCTGCAGCAGCACATGGTTTTCTCCCCAATTTCCAATGCTGCTGACGCATGTCCCGCTCCGGTCTTACAGTTGGGATCTTCGACAGGTGCAATCCAGGCACATGTGTTCCGCACAGGCGCCACAAACGGCAGTCAGTTTCCTGGCGAGATCTTTCCGTGCTCGATGAAGCCGCACGGAGGCGTTGTTCGCAGATGTATTGTGCGCTTCGGCGAAGGCTTGCACTGTCATGCCGTGAAGATCTACCTGCTGAATTGCATCTCGGTAGTCGCTCTTGAGCTCCTGAATCACATCACCGACGCAAGCACATACGGTCTGCTCCAGCTCCGGTTCATAGCGAAGCGGAGCTTCGGCAGCATAACCATCCTGCGCCCTGGTCCTGGCTGATTGCCGGCGAAAGCTGTCCGTGATTGCGTTGCGAAGAAGGCGATAAAACCATGCCACCGTACTTTCATCGTCTCGGATTGTTCCGCTATGCTCGATGGCCTTGACGTAAGCGGATTGCAGGATGTCCTCGGCCATGGCGGGATCTACGCGAGACGAGAGAAAGCTGAGGAACTTCGCGTGCTGGGCCATGATTCGGCCCAGCACTGGTTCTTCTTCTGTTTCGGGTGTCAGGTTCATTTCTGGTTCCTCTCGGCTGGCATCAACGCTGGTTTTTGGAAAAGGGCCTGAGCCGAAGGAAGACGTTGACCCCTACCGGGTCGCTTCCGTAGATCGGCTGCAACGGCTTTCCGACGTCGTAAGCTGTCACCTCCGCGCCGATTGCGAATGCGACATGCGGAATCAGGTCCACATCCCGGTCGTACCCGAAGGTGTATGCCTGCACATGAGTCAGCGGCTCCTCCTGGAAGTTGGCGGGCAGCGGGTTTTCTCCATTCAGCAGCTCATTGGAACGTCCCGCATTCTCCATCCTCGTCCAGACGTAGTTGCGAGTTTTGAAGCGGAGAGTCGATTCCAGCAGGTAGCTGTTCTCTTTGGCGGAGTCGCCCAGCGACCGCGTTCGCCCCCAAAGAACCGTGTTCGCCCAATTGCCTTGAAACATCGGCTTGTTGTACATCACAGAAGCCGTCATGCGCTCCTGGTCCTCGGAAGGGAATAGCGCTTCGGGGCTCTTGATCCTGGCATAGGAGTATTGCCCACTCCAGTCCTGCCCGGGCTGCACGGTCAGACGTGTGGACCAGGAATCGATCTTGCCCTGGTCGATGTTCCAGCGGTGTTCATCGGGCTCCCGGCCGTGAAAGCCGCTGGCCTCGATTCGAGCCATGCTGTGCGTAAAGCCGACCGTGACGACATCGTTGGCGATATGCGTGGAGTCTTCCTGATGGTGCCCGAGTGTACCCACGGGGTTCTCGAAGGCCGACGCCCGGTGTGGGTAGGCGGTAGGTCCAATCGCTGGATCGCCTTCGGGGGCTAGGTAGAAAGTGAGGAGATTCTTGTCGCCCAGCTTGAGGTCATAGAGGGCTGCCAGCTCCATGAAGAAGTCGTGCGGATGCTGGCCGTCTGCGATGGGCAGACCATAGGCCGTTTCGCCCTGTTGAAAGAGCAGAGGGTACCGCTCCCCAGTGACAGTGGCCGGTTCAAGGGAGAGCATGCCCCGAAGCGTGAGCTGACCTGGACCCAGCTTGCGTTCCGCCATCGGCATGAACCAGTTCGTCGAAAAGAGCTTGTCTCCTCCTCGCGGGCTGGTCTGCTGGGTGTCGTTGATGAACACGTTTGCGTGGAACATCAACATCCACGGGCCCTCCATCGTCATCACCATGGGCGTGGGTGTAGAGTTCGGCTCCGCGCTGGTTCCCGACGCGGCGTGGTGCTGAATCTCCTGCAGAAAGGTTTTCGGCTGCATCTGCTGCATTAATTCGTTCATGCCCGGGTTCATCTTCATCCCGGGCATTTGGTCGGCAGGCTTTGCCGCCGTAGCCCGGGCGGCCGGAGGACACATCTGCATGCCGGGCATGCTTTCTGCGCACGGCGCAGGCGCCGGTTGTGCCTGCTTGTCTTGTGGCGCAGGCATCTTCATTCCAGACATGGACTGGTCCGACTGAGACTGCTGAGCAAAGCTGGAACGGGGAATGAGTGCAGCAAAAAGCGCGACACTCTGAATCAGAGTTCGATGGTTCGGCATTACGAGGTACTCCGCGAAGTAACAAAGGCCCAAAGCTGTCGCGACAGCGAAGCTCATCGATGCTCCTGAAAGGGAGCACAAACGAACTTCTGCAGGCGAGCCAACATCCGCTCAGGAGCTATGGACTAAACGCGGAGAACTGTATGAAGAGAAACGAGGCTGCTTGTTCGCAGCGGCGGCGGGTCCGACAGCCTGCTGGGCAGGCTCCTGACAGCAGGCCACTCGATCAGGGTGATCGCCAGCGCCTGCTGTAACAGGTTCAGCTGAATCGCCGAAGCTGAATCGGCCGTGATCCAGGCAGGCCGTTCAACACAGACATGCTGCCCGCAAGGAGCGGTTACTGCGTGCGGAGGGGCTATCTGGGCAGCGGAAGGAAGTGAAACCGTCGCTCCCATGTCGGCCATCGTGTGGCCCTGACCATCATGGGCTTCCTCGTGGCAAGATGGCGACAAACGATGAAGGTCACACTTGACCGTGCATGCGGAGGCGGCACAGGAGATGGCGACCAAGATCATCGCTACCAAGCTCGCCATGGTCGCTCGAAACCGCATTATGCGATCTTAGCAGGGCGACACGGTAGCTCCGGTCACGCGTGTTGGTTGCCCTCCTAACGCAGTCCGTAGACCACGGCAAGTCCGCGCGCGGAAGTCCGATGGCTTTGAACAGAAGCCTTCGCCCGGAACTCGACGGAGTCCGTGTCTGGGTTGCTGAAGCAACACTGCGATGCATTGCGGTTCGAGGCCCGGCGGCTCGCCCACGCGGGCACGGTCGATGTTGACCACCGATTGGTCACGACGCTGACGGGTTTCAGGAATCACCGAACGGTCGCTTCAATCGCTTCTTGGCAGCCGCTCTAAGTTGTTGAGTTGCTTGGTGGGCACAGCAGGATTCGAACCTACGACTTCCACCGTGTGAAGGTGGCACTCTACCGCTGAGTTATGCGCCC
>CAXTGN010000638.1:0-3224 GCA_964243455.1 uncultured Acidobacteriaceae bacterium | reverse complement strand
TGCGTAAAATCCTGTTCCAACGGTGCGGTCACCCGCCAGCTCTCCGGTGCCCTGCAACCGGAGCGTCAGGACCAGAACCCACGTGAACAGGCACGCCGACAGCGACATCTCCCAGACCCAGTGCACGGCGTATTGCATGGCGGCCGGGTACACCGCCCACAGCCATGCGCTCCACAGCGCCACCGGCGCGATCTGGGTCGAGCTGCGCCGCGCTACCCCGTACGCGTCGAAGCACCGCGCCGCGATCTCATACACCGCGGGTGCAATCGGCGCCGAAAGGAGGCTGTCCAGGACCAAGATGGCGATCGCCGACCCGGAACTGTACACGCCAAACAGCTTGAAGCACACCGCGAGCAGTAAGGGGTACAGCGGCGGCAGCCAGGCGGTCGGCCCGGAGTAGCCGTTGAACGGATTGGCATATCCCTGCCCTGCTACCAGGGACCGCGCAATCCTCCCCGCCTCGAAGCCGAAGTCGAAGTGCTGATCGGTGGCTCGGATCCGGTACGTATGACCGATCAGGACCACGGCAACCCGCAGGCCAAAAGCCACCCAGAAGATCGAGGCAGGCGCCCGGAAAAGCTTCACACGATCGCCCTTCAAACTGCCTCCAGTCCGGCTCTGATTGTATGGTGGGGCGTTTGGCTGCTTTTGCGGTCCGCGTCATCCCCGGAGCGACGCATGCTCGCCAGCGGCCCGGCCCGGCCATTGACCCTGAGCGCTCACTTCGATAAACTCTTGTAGTTTGGCAAAGCGGTCCGTTCTCGGACTGTGAGCGTCGGAGTTCTGGTCGCGCGGCCCCTATGAGAGCGCGAAGCATCCGGCCGGGCAAAGCTTAGCTGCGAGCCCACACCAGCACAAGATTTGGAAAAGACGGACGACGTCCTCAGCGGCGTCGACGGTTGAGGTTGGCACCATGTATGCAGTGATCCGCACCGGCGGCAAACAGTACCGCGTAACCCCCGGCGACACCCTGAAGGTCGAGACCGCCGCTCACGAGAACGGCACCCTCGAGTTCTCCGACGTCCTCGCCGTCTCCGGCGAAGAAGGCAAGTTTGAGCAGGACCTCAACGGCGCCAAGGTGCTCGCTTCTGTCGTACGCGAAGACCGCGGCGACAAGATCCTGGTCTTCCACTACAAGCGCAAGAAGCAGTACAAGAAGCTGCAGGGCCATCGCCAGAACTTCCTGGAAGTCAAGATCAACGCCATCCAGGTCGGCGGCCGCACCTTCGAGGCTGAAGCCAAGTAACAGACGTTTGGCTTACTTCTCAGTTTTGTCATCCCGCAAGGGATCTGCTTTTTGGGCATCATCCAAGCTCCGCGGCTCCGCCGCACATGAGGCAAAGCAATGGCACATAAAAAAGGTCTGGGCAGCTCCAAAAACGGCCGCGATTCCAATGCACAACGACTCGGCGTGAAGCGCTTCGGCGGCCAGCTCGTTACTGGCGGCTCCATTCTGGTTCGTCAGCGCGGCACACCGCTCAAGCCCGGCAAGAACGTCGGACGCGGCTCCGACGACACCCTCTTCGCCAAGATCGACGGCATCGTTCGCTTCGCCGACCGTGGCCAGCTCGGCCGCTTCGTCTCCATCGACCCCGTCCAGACCGCCGCGGCGGTCTGAAGTCGGTGCAATCCAAAGTGAAAGCCCCGCGCACAGCGGGGCTTTTCTCGTTTCTCCTCTACGCTACAGGGGCCAGCTCTTCCGCTCGATGTTGAAAACATCACGCGTCGTGCAGTAGCCCCCGCCACCGTGCATACGACCGATCAGTCGCATCTGGGCGGGGTCGATGTGCAGTCGATGGACATCCTCGAAGGCAGAGGTCCGCACATGGATGTGCAGCACTTTGCCCAATACGATGGTCGACGATCCCCCCGTTACGATCTCCTGAAACATCTTGCATTCCAGCGCCACCGGTGAGCCCGCGATCCGAGGCACATCGACGCTGGTTGACGGCAGGAGTGCAAGATCTGCTAACTGGGTCTCGTCTGTCCCGCGTGGTGCGTTGCTTGCCGTCACGTTCATGGCTTCGGCCAGCTCCTCTGGAACCAGATTGACCACAAACTCGCCACGCTCACGAATGTGATGCAGCGAGTCTTTGCCGTCGCGGTCCGGTGCCGCGGAAAAGGCAATGGCGATCAGGGGCGGGTCCGAAGACAGGACGTTGAAGAACGAATACGGCGCCGCGTTCAGCGCGCCTGCCCTGTCTTTTGTCACTACCCACGCGATCGGGCGCGGCATGATCGTTGAGGCCAGCAGCTTGTACACGTCGGCATTCGGCATGCTGCCGAGATCGAAATGCGAGAAGGAATCAAGAATGACCGGTGCATTTTCCACGGGCAGGGCGCACATCTACGGTTAGATGAGCGGGAGCCGCGTTGCGCCTGCTGGCGGCGGCCGCGGCCGAGAGACACTTCCTCAAGCAAAACACGCGGAAGTGAAATGTCCCTTGCGAAATCCCGCGGCAGCCGATACAAGAGAGAACACACTACAACTTAAGTGCCACCCGGAGCTCCAATGAACTTCAGTCGCCTTTCGGCCGTCTGTGCCGCATTGCTTTGCACGACTCCCTTTAACCCCTTGCTGCGTGCTGAACCAACGGCCAAAATCACCGACCAGGCGTCTCCCGCTGAGATCGTAAACTTCGACGTGTACCTTCCGCATGGTCATCGCGAGGCTCTGGAGAAGGCTCTCTCCGACCTGCACACGCCAGGCTCTTCCACGTATCACAAGTGGTTGACCCCGGCGGAGTTCCAGTCGCGGTTTGGCCTGGCTCCCGAAAAGATCAAGGCGATCGAATCCGAGCTGTCGAGCTACGGCCTTACCGCAGCCCAGGTGTCACCCCACCGCATTCACGTGACCGGGACAGCTTCGCAGGTGCAGACTGCCTTCAACACGTCGCTGAATCATGCAACGAGGCCCAATGGGAAGGTGGCCCTGGTCGCCTCTTCGCCTCTCAACCTGCCCAAATCGGTGACGGACGCGGATGGCCTTGTGCTCGCGTTTTCCGGGCAGCAGCACATGCAGATTCACCCTCACCCGGTGGCGATCCCGGACAACCGCTATGCCCAGAACGGCGGTTACTGGTTCGACGACCTGAAGCAGGCCTACTCGTGGCCCTCCTACAAGGTAGTGAACGGCAAGGGAGCGACCATCGGCATCCTGATGTCCGGCGGCGTGAACTCCGCGGACATGAACCTCTACTTTCGCCATGAAAAGATCCTTCCTC
>CAXTGN010000637.1:0-3225 GCA_964243455.1 uncultured Acidobacteriaceae bacterium | reverse complement strand
AAGCTGACGGGCGGCACCTCGGTGCGGGCGGTGTACCGGGAGGATCCCACGCTGCTGGGCGGTGCCGTGATTCGGGTGGGGTCCACTGTGTACGATGGCTCGGTACGCGGGCAGCTGGAACAGATGAAGCAACGCATGTTCGCCGCGGTTTAGAGAGCGACGATCACCAGGCGCGAAGGCTCGATGGGCGAGCCGCGCGGAAGACGCAAGAGATCAGCAAGGAAGAGAAAAGCATGCCAACCATTGGGGCAAACGAGATTACGGAGCTGCTGCGGCAGCAGATCGACAACTACGAGGAACGCGTGCACGTGGATGAGGTTGGGACCATTGTGACGCTGGGCGATGGGATTGCCCGCATCCATGGGCTCGACAAGGTCATGGCCGGCGAGTTGATTGATTTTCCGCATGGCGTCGCCGGTTTGGCGATGAATCTGGACGAAGATCAGGTCGGCGCGGTGCTGCTGGGTGACTACACCGAGCTCCGTGAGGGCGATCAGGTCAAGCGTTCGGGCAAGATCATGTCCGTGCCGGTGGGTGAGGCGCTGATTGGCCGCGTGGTGAACGCGATCGGCCAGCCCATCGACGACAAGGGACCGATCAACACGACCGAGACGCTGCCGGTGGAGCGCATCGCGCCGGGTGTGATCTCGCGGCAGTCGGTGACTGAGCCGATGTATACGGGTGTGAAGGCGATCGATGCCATGATCCCGATCGGGCGTGGACAGCGTGAGCTGCTGATCGGTGACCGTCAGACGGGCAAGACGGCCGTCGCGCTGGACACGATCATCAACTCGGCAAAAAACGACCTGATCTGCATTTATTGCGCGATCGGGCAGAAGCGTTCTTCGGTGGCCGGCGTGGTTCAGACGCTGGAGCGGTATGGCGCGATGGACTACACGATCGTCGTGGCAGCAACAGCATCAGAGCCAGCGCCGATGCAGTACCTGGCGCCGTTTGCGGCGACGGCGATGGGCGAGTACTTCCGCGACAGCGGCAAGCATGCGCTGATCATCTACGACGATCTGTCGAAGCATGCGGCCAGCTATCGGGAGATCTCGCTGCTACTGCGCCGCCCGCCAGGGCGTGAAGCGTATCCGGGGGATGTGTTTTATCTTCACTCGCGTCTGCTGGAGCGCTCGGCGAAGATGTCAAAGGAGAACGGTGGGGGCTCTCTGACGGCTCTGCCGATCATTGAGACCCAGGCGGGCGATGTGTCGGCGTACATCCCGACCAACGTGATCTCGATCACCGATGGACAGATCTTCTTCGAGACGGATCTGTTTAACTCGGGCGTGCGTCCGGCGGTGAACGTGGGTCTGTCGGTATCGCGCGTGGGATTTGCGGCGGCGATCAAGGCGACCAAGCAGGTGGGGTCGACGCTGAAGCTGGACCTGGCGCAATATCGCGAGCTGGCGGCGTTTGCACAGTTCGGATCGGACCTGGACAAGGTGACGCAGCAGCAGCTGAACCGCGGCGCGCGCCTGACGGAGCTGCTGAAGCAGCCGCAGTTTCAGCCGTTGACCGCAGCGCAGCAGGTGGCGATTTTGTTCGCCGGCACACAGGGTCTACTGGATGACGTGGAGGTGGGCGATATCGGGGCGTTTGAGCGCGGGTATTACCCGTACCTGGACGCGTCGCACCCGGACATTCTGAGCGATATTGCGACGAAGAAGGCGTTGGACGACGATCTGCGGAGCCGCCTGAAGAACGCGATCAACGAGTACAAGGCAGACTTTCTGGCGCAGCACAAGAAGGTTGAGGCGGTCACGGCGTAACCCATGGCGAATGTACTGGATTTACGGCGGCGTATCCGCAGTGTGAAGAACACGCGGCAGATCACCAAGGCCATGAAGATGGTTTCGGCGGCCAAGCTGCGCCGAGCGCAGGACCGCGCGATGCAGGCGCGGCCGTATGCGCAAATGCTGACGAATGTGCTTGAGTCCCTGGTGCGGCGCACAGACCTGGTGGATGACGCGACGGGCAACGTGATGCACCCGCTGCTGGTTGAGCGCGAAGAGAAGAATGTGCTGGTCGTGGTGGTGGCGGGCGATAAGGGCTTTGCCGGTGGATTCAATTCCAACATCGGCAAAGCGGCGCAGCGCTTCGTCGATGAGCGGCGGGCGCGCGGGCAGAATATCGACCTCGAGCCTGTGGGCAAGAAGGCCATCGGGCTGTATAAGCGGCGCTATCCGGCGGCAACGTACGAGCACAAAGAAGAGCTCTACGACAACGATCTGGCTAAGCATATAGAGGACATCCGTCATCGTGCGGCGCCGGTCGAGGTGGCGAAGGAACATCCGGATCTGCTGCTGCGGGCCAACATCGAGGATGTCTCGAGTATGGCGTACTCGATCATTGCGCGGTACGAGTGCGCGGAGATCGACGCGGTGTACATCGTGTACAACGAGTTCAAGTCGGTGATCTCGCAGCGTGTGGTGGTGGAAAAACTGCTGCCAATCCGCAAGCTGGGCGAGCACGAGATCACAGCCGCCGAGGTGATGACGGACGAGCAGAGGGACGCGGCGGCGAAGGCAGCGGAGTCGGCGGGTGTTTCGATTCACGAGCCGGAGTCGGCCGAGGTGGACGCGGAGGCGAAGAAGTTTGGCACGGCCGAGGTGGACTACATCTACGACCAGGCGCCAGAGCGGCTGTTCCGGCACCTGATGCCGCGGTATGTGACGACGCAGATTCTACATGCGGTGCTTGAGTCGATTGCGGCGGAACACGCGGCGCGCATGACGGCGACGGATGCGGCGACAAAGAATGCCGGCGACCTGATCGACAAGCTGAGCCTGACGATGAACCGGGTGCGTCAGGCGGCGATTACGAAAGAAATTATTGAGATTGTGTCCGGAGCCGCCGCGCTGTAGGGCGGAGCTGGACGGAAGAGAGTTATGGCAGACAAGGGAAATGTTGGCAAGGTAGTCGCGGTCAGCGGACCGGCGGTGGACGTGCAGTTCGATGAGGCGACGATGCCGCCGATCTTCGAGGCACTGCACATCTCGAGCGAGGGTTTCGATGTGCCCACGCCCATCGATGTGACGGTGGAGGTGCAGCAGCATCTGGGCGAAGGCCGTGTGCGTTGTATCGCGATGGAGGCCACCGAGGGCATGGTGCGCGGCATGAGTGCGACCGATACGGGCTCGGGCATTATGGTGCCGGTGGGCCGCCCGACGCTGGGCCGCGTGCTGAACGTGCTTGGCAAGCCCGTGGACGAACTGGGTC
>CAXTGN010000636.1:0-3226 GCA_964243455.1 uncultured Acidobacteriaceae bacterium | reverse complement strand
GAACTCCCAGCACGATGCCGCAAAGACCGACGGCCCAGGTGAGATAGCGTGGCGCTCTGGAAGCCTCCACGACCGGCCCCCCTGCCGAGGCAAAGAGCGGCACCTCTTCTGGCGGGATCGTTGGCGCCAGACTGGCTTCCCCAACCTCGGTTTCCTGCAGCACGTTCGGGCTGCCAAATATTTGCTCGTCTGCCGATAGCGCGAGCGCCCGTGCGAGCACAGCGTTGGGCTTCTCCCGATTCACAGCCGCAGACGAAGGCGGTGCGGGCGCTATCCCACCTGTGGAGGCTTCATTGGCCACAGCCTCTTCGGGCAGACCGAAACCTTGCAGTGACTCCGGTAGAGAGGGAGCCGCGTCGACCTTCATCGATCGCCGACGATCGACCAGAAAGTTGAAGATTTTGCGCGCCGTGATATCCGCGGCTGGATTGCCCGACGAACTTGCCGCTGCTTGCCGTCCCTGCGCTGAAACCAGAAGCAATCCCAGTAGTTGAAGGTAGCTGACCTCCTGCTCCCCGACGCAGACAACCCGCAGCATCGAGAGCAGGTCCTCACCGAAGGATGGATCCCGGAGCAGGCGCTCAGCGAGCAGCGTCGCAGCCTCTGGAACGCCTACCGGCATCCCGGACTGAAGCAGAAATGCACGGACTTCCGCGATGTAGTCCGAATAGCGGTCGGCTACCTCATCCACTGCCGAAAACAGGATCGTTGTTCTCAAGAAAAAGCCTCCACCGCCCGATGACCCCGCAACGATGGAACCCGATGCGGAACCGCAATGTTGCGCGACCAAAGTTCTAACGGCCGTCACCCTTCGTTTCATTACGCTTTGGGAGTGAAAACGCAGGGATTCAGTCGAGATCGAAATCCCGCAAAGGCTTCCCGGTCATCGGAGTTTCTTTCGCCTTCTTAATGGCCTCGGCGAACTTCTTATCCAGCAGATCATCCCTCTGCTTCTCTGCCTGGACACTCTGTGCGAAGAGCGAATCGCGACGTGACTCCTGCTCCTTCAACGCACGGGCTGCTGCACCCAGATCTTCAAAGGTCTTCTTCCGCGGCGCGGACGTGTGCGCAATGATGGATCGCGTGACCGGATCGACCTTCAACATGCCGCCGCAATCAGGGCAGGTCACTTCAAACGGCTGGTCGCTCATTCCCATGGGTACACCTCGAGCCTCATTTTAAGACTCTCCAGCGTACTGCAACCTGCAGGTCGAGCCGGCGCTTACAGCCAGAGCACGCGGTGTCCGGGGCATTCCTGTCCAGCGTAGTCCACCAGGAACTGCGGCAGCTCCTCGCCGAACTTCGCCAGGAACCCGATACCGCCGATCAGGCGTTCCTGCAGATGTTCTTCCGGATAGAGGTTCAACATCAGCGTGGTTGCCTGCTTGCGCAGCGAACCTGTGCGGTCTGCTTCAAACCTGGCCGCCATGCGCCGCAACCGGTTCATCTGGTACCGCATCTTGCTAGCGCTGACGCCCGCCGCGCGACCGAGGTCGGGGCTGAGCGCTTCCATGTAGGTGAGCAGCGCGGACAGCTCGGAATCCAGCGCATTGCCGGCTGCGGAGAGCTTGCGCTTACTCTCTACCGGCATGGCACGGGCGCCGAGACGGACTGTCATCTCTTCGGCGGTCCTGGTTTCGATCACCTGGAGGAACTGCACCTCGTGCCGGGCCATCGCGTCCGCAACTGTAGGGTCAATCAGAGTTGCCGAGAGCCTCGGCAGGACAGGGGTAAGGCGGCCCAGAATGCGCTGATAGATGACGCCGGATTGCGCAAAGTAGGCGATCTCGGCCGGTCCGCCAATGTAGGCGGCCGTGGGCAGAATGGCGTCCTGCATGACCGGTCGCAGCAGAGCGTTGGGACTCAGCCGCTCCGGCTCCGTGTGCAGGATCTCGAGCAGTTCCTCGCTCGTGTACGTGCGATTGCCGCCCTTCCACGCGCCATCGGCGGTCCGGCGTAACGCGCGTCGCTCTGGCACGCCATCCTGTCCCAGTGAGACCAGGAACAACAGGCTCATCCCTGGGGCGACCTTGACCTGTGCGTGATAACCGGCCTCTTCCAGCTCCGAAGAACGCTGCACAACGGCGTCTTCAAGCTCATCGGCTCGCTCGATTGCTGCCCGTAGCACCGAAGAGCCCAACGCATGAAAAGGCCGTCCTGCGGCATCCATCACCACCAGGCCCTGCCCGGCGAAAATATGCGACAGCAGGCGGCCGAAACCGCTCGCCAGTGTGGCATGGTAGCCGTCTGCGTCGGTGTAGGCAGCCCGCAGAACCTCGGTGATCGGGGCAAACGCCAGCAGCTGCTCCGCCCAGGCGAGCGCCGCGTCCAGCTTGTCCCCAACGTGCAGTGAACCGACAGGAACGGGAACGCCGGGAATACCGAGTCCCGCCCGCAGAGTTTCAACCTGGCCCTTGCCCAGCAGGTGGACCTGATCGACCTCATCCACATCGTGGTCTTCGGTTGCCAGCCAGAATACCGGGACGTGTGTTCGCCCGCTGATCCGGGTTGCATCCTGTGCCTTGCGGATGGCTGTTGCTGCCTTGAGCAAAGTCAGGAGCGGTCCACCAAACAGGCCAACCTGCTGTCCTGTAACAACTGCCGCGGCTCCCGCTCGTAGCCGTTCGATGTTCTCCAGAGCGGCTGCGCCCGCACCCAGTTCTGTCGCTTGCGACTTTAACGCATCGGCGAGTTGCTCGCGGTGTTCCGGGGACAACTCGGGAGCCGTATGCGCCCACTCCATCCGGAACGGGTCCGCCGGATACCACTGGCGGAGCCGACTGACCTTGGCCGGGTCAGCTGCCTCCGCATAGTCGCGAAACAGCGCGGACGTGCCCGGCAGCGTCGAGATGGGATAACACTCCGCCTGCATACGTCTCCGCTCTGACTCCCTGGGGTGGTCGGTCTGACTCAGGTTTGGATGCATTGCCGAACTTACCGATGCAACCGGTTCAAAGATTCGCCTGCCGGTGTACTGTGAAGGGGCATGGCGACTGCAAATCAACGCGCTCAGAATAGAGCCTCCGCCCTCAGGTCCGCTTCAAGCGCCGAAGAACAGGCTCCGGCGAATTCTAAAGCAATCAAAAAAGCCCCCAGGAAGCTCACCGGTAAGGCCCAGGTCCTTAAATCCGAAGAAGTTTACCGCGGCAAAGTCTTCTGGGTGACGCATGACGAGGTCAGGGAACCCGGGGACGTCACCGCCACACGCGACGTGGTGCGCCACAAC
>CAXTGN010000635.1:2329-3229 GCA_964243455.1 uncultured Acidobacteriaceae bacterium | reverse complement strand
CGTCGGTCACTCCGATCGAGGGTCCAGCATCCTCTTCAAAGAAGAAAGCTTGGGTTCCGGCGGCCGTGATGCTCTGGGTCTCGGCCGTCGGAAGCGCCTTCGTGCCGCTGAGCGTGCCATCCGTCACGTAGAGGCCGTAGCCGCTGTCGAACAGCACTCGATTGCCGAAAGCCACGAAGTCGTTTGGGCTTCTGACGTCGCCTACGCCTGGATTGAAAAATATTTCGGTCGTAGTCGCGCCGCTTGTAGCCCATGCGCTGTTGCGACCACTGGCATCGACAGCACCAAAGAAAACCCGACCGTTCGCAACGGCCGTGCCGAGATCCTGCCGGACATCGGTGCCCAGGCCAGGAGCAAGAATTGGACTGGCGGCATCGTAGCTGCCGTCAGTTCCCCACAACGAGTAGTTGCCGTCTGGGTCCTGGTTGTCGAAGATCAGTTCGCCATTACCGAGCGGAGTGAGATCGACCGGATTGAGTGTTCCCCTGGAAACCACCGAGACGTTGATCTGAACCGTGCCCGCTGCCGTGCCATCTGTGCGCCACAGGCCATCCGGAGCGTTGCTGTCATTGATGCCGATAAAATAGCCGACATTGCCCGCGGTCACGATGCCGCCTGGTCCCACGCCGACATCCGAGGCGATCAGCGAGTAGGTGACACCGTCGGTGCTGGAGAAAAGCTGATCCGATGGCAGGCCGCCGCCGGTTCGCGTTCCTGACACGACTGCATGACCGTTGACGACCATGAGGGATTGCGGGGAGAAGTTATTGTCCGATCCCCCGACGGCTGCGAATGAGGTGCCGGCAACGGTGCCATCGGTTGAGACGATGCCGCCGAGCGGCCTGTCATCAGTTGAGAAACCACCGGCAACCAAGTCTTTTCCGTTGAAGTCTACGAACC
>CAXTGN010000635.1:0-2319 GCA_964243455.1 uncultured Acidobacteriaceae bacterium | reverse complement strand
GTCGGGGCAGAAAGCATCAGGCTGCCGAAGCGGGACACATCCAGATCAACGGTCCCAGCAGCCGTTCCATCGGAAGAGTAGAGGCTCGTGCTGGAGTCGCTGTTCTGCACGGCGAATACGAAGCGGACCATTTCTACCCCCAACCTGCCGCTTCCCAATCAGGATTGGACGGCTTCTTGTTTATAGAGCGCAGAGATAACCATAGGGGAAAGAGCACGCCACTGAGATAAGAAGCTCAGGATCGTGATCATGGTTCGCGTGGCCCGGCGGCCACACGGACCGATAGCTGGAGAAGCCGAGCATCCTGCGGAGGTCGTTCATGATGCAAGCGGAGATTGCAGCTCGACCGGCACGACACGCGCTTGGTTCTTGCCGATGAACCGGTCCGGCTCGGCAAACAGCGCGTGCGGCAACAGGTATTCGCCAGCGTCGGAGAAGGAACCATCGGCTGCGTACCGAGCCGGCGCTTGTGGCGTGCATGCGCCGCTGATCATTCCGAGGATAGGCCCGCGCGCCATGATCGAGATAGTCATAGCGGACATCGATCCATCGTGAGCAATAAAGGGCGCATAGTCGTGGCCACGTTCGCGCATCCAGACGCCGACTGGACGGCCATTCGGCGCGACGAAGGGCAATGCCACGCTGCCGTCGAGCAAAAGGTGCATCACCAGGCCGGGAACAGCGATGTCCGTCTGCTTATAAATATATCCCGAGACTGCTGCGAACTCGGCCTCCCGCCACGGGCAACCAGCGTCGAAGCTGCCCAAATACGGGCTCAGGATAAGCAGGTCGCGCTCGTTCATGGTTCAGTTTCCAGCCGCCGAAAGAGGAAGGGCCATACCGTTCGCAATAATCGCAAGCCCAGCACCGCTGGCGCTGAGCACGTCGCCGGTCTGCATGACAAAGCCGTTCAACGGCGTAGCCTCGTAGAACGAGGCGGCCGGCACTAGCTGGTTCGGGATCAGGGTGATAGGAGAGCCACCCGCTCGCGTCAGAGACACGGCGAAACCGATTGTCTGAGCGCCGGAATTCGAGACCAGAATGCTCTCGATGATCGTTTTAGAGGTTGCCGTAATGATCGGCTGCAAGCCCGTGGTCAGACTCATTCCAGCCTGAAGCACGATCGGCGAGAACACTTGCGACGCGGTGCCGCTTGCGCTGGAAGACTTCGACGCTACCTGCGAAGAGCCTGAACTTCCGCCCGACGCGCTGCTGGATCCGGGCAGCGGCCGAACCGGACTGACGGGCGGTCCTTCAGTGCCTCCGCTCGTTCCGCTACTGGTGGCAGTAGAGCCGGATGACGTGCCAGAGGTGGTACCGCTCGACCCGGAAGAGGATCCCGTCGAGCCTGACGAGGTGCCCGTGCTTCCGGAGGTGCCGCCGCTCGTCCCCAGCAACCCCGGTGTTCCGCTGAAGCCGAACTCCACGTCGGTCGCACCGATGCGGATCCACATCGTGCCAGGCTGGTTGACGGCATAGATCACCACCGGGAAGATCAGGAAGGTCCCGTCGCCATTCGGCGTCGCCGAAACCCACTCGTTGTCGAAGGCCGAGGGCGGGGTCGCCAGCGTGCTCCACAAGGCAGCAACGGGCTGGGTGGGATCGAGAACCGTCCCTGAGATGATCGCCGCATTGCTGATCACCAGCGGGTCGGGTTCGGCTACTGTGAAACCGGCCGTGATGGCGACCGAGATCGTGACCTGTTGGGTGATGTTGCCATCCGTGGCAGTCACCTGGACCGGCAGGGTCTGCGCCGGAGTCTGCGGCGCGACCGTAAGAGTCAGCTGCGATATCCCTGATCCATTCGCGATGCTGGTGGCAGATAGGCTCTCATCGAGCAAATTGGATGTGTCGGTGGCTGAGAGTGATACGGTGCCGGTGTAGCCGTTGACTGGTGTCACCGTCAGGTTGATTGGCGCCGAGGTCGCGCCTGGTGACACCGAGACCGAGGTCTGATCGACCGCGAGAGTGAACGACTGCACCACGACAACCGGAGCGATGGGTGTCGCGCGGAACATGACCTGCGCAGCGCCTGTGTTCACTCGGGCATAGAGCGCGCCAGGTAGCCCCGCACCTGTGACCACGGCAACGCCTGAGATCGTGCCGGTCGAGCTTACGGTGGCGCGGGTCCAGCCGGCGTCATTCACGGCCGGCACCGTAGTACTCCAGTCCAGATCCACCAGCGCGGTCGGATCAGCGATCGAACCCATGAACGTGTCAGTGCCCGTGTAGAGCGGGACCGGCGGAAGGATGACTGGAACCGCAGGCGGCGCGGAGCCACCTGACGTGCCGGTGCTTCCACCCGTTGATCCGGAACTG
>CAXTGN010000634.1:1814-3233 GCA_964243455.1 uncultured Acidobacteriaceae bacterium | reverse complement strand
GCGCACGCCTTCGCTCTCGGGCATCGCGGGCATGGCGTAATCCTCGTTGTACATGGTGAGGTAGTAGAAGGTGTCTTCGCCCTCCTGATACATGCGGCGGAGGCCGTCCTGGAGGATGACCGCCATCTCGTAGACGAAGGCGGGGTCGTAGGTTTTGCAGGTGGGGATGGTGCTGGCGAGGAGGTGGCTGTGGCCGTCCTGGTGCTGGAGGCCTTCGCCAAGCATCGTGGTGCGACCGGCTGTTCCGCCCATGAGGAAGCCTTTGCCGCGCGAGTCGGCGAAGGCCCAGGCCATGTCGCCGATGCGCTGGAAGCCGAACATGGAGTAGTACAGATAGAAGGGAACCATCGGCACCTTGTAGTTGGTGTAGGCAGTGCCTGCGGCCGTGAAGCTGGCCATGGAGCCCGCTTCCGTGATGCCCTCCTCAAGGATCTGGCCTTCCTTCTTCTCGCTGTAGCCAAGCAGCATGTCGGCGTCATGGGGGGTGTACTTCTGGCCTTCAGGAGCGTAGATGCTGACTTGTTTCATTACCGACTCGAAGCCGAAGGTGCGGCCCTCGTCGGGAATAATCGGGACGACGAGCTTGCCCATCGTGGGCTCTTTCAACAGGCCGCGCATGATGCTGACGAAACCCGTTGTGGTGGACAAAGCCCGACCCTTGGAGCCGATCATCCACTCCTTGAAGAAGTCGAGCGTGGGTGCTTTGAAGGTGGGCTCGGATACGGTACGCGCCGGCAGGTAGCCGCCCAGAGACTCCCGACGAGCCTGCATGTACGCCATCGCGGGGTCATTCGCCTCGGGACGGTAAAAGGCTGCATCCTTTGCGGCCGCCTCTGGCAGCGGGATTTCGAACTGCGCGACAAAGGCCGAAAGGCCTTCATCCGTAAGCTTCTTTTCGGAGTGAGTGGCGTTGCGGGCCTGCGCCGAGGCGAGTCCATACCCCTTCACGGTCTTCGCAAGAATGACCGTGGGGCCGCCCTTGTGCTCCAGTGCTCGCTTATAGGCGTTATAGATCTTCAGCGGATCATGGCCGCCACGGTGCAATCTCGAGAGTTGCTCATCGGTCTTGTCTGCGACGAGCTGGAGCAGCTCCGGATATTTCCCGAAGAATTCCTTGCGGAGGTAATCTCCACCCTTCGCCTTGAAGGTTTGGAAGTCGCCGTCGACGCACTCTTCCATGCGCTTCAAAAGAAGTCCCTGGTGGTCCCGCTCGAAGAGTTCGTCCCAGTCGGAGCCCCAGACAACCTTGATCACGTTCCAACCGGCTCCGCGGAACATGCCCTCGAGCTCGTCGATGATGCGCTTGTTGCCGCGCACAGGCCCGTCCAGGCGCTGCAGGTTGCAGTTGACGACGAAGATCAGGTTGTCGAGACCCTCGCGCGAGGCGAGCGATATTGCGCCGAGCGTATCGACCTCATC
>CAXTGN010000634.1:0-1804 GCA_964243455.1 uncultured Acidobacteriaceae bacterium | reverse complement strand
ACAAAGGCCCACACCTTGCGCTCGGTATGCGGGATGAGGCTGCGGTTTTCCAGGTACTTCATAAACCGCGCTTGGTAAATGGCATTCAGCGGGCCGATGCCCATGGACACGGTCGGGAACTGCCAGAAATCCTGCATCAGCCAGGGGTGCGGATAGCTGGAGAGCCCCGGCTCGCCGCGCAGCTCGTGGCGGAAGTTCTTCAGCCGGTTTTCGTCAAAGCGGCCTTCAAGGAAGGCACGGGCGTAGACACCGGGTGAGGCGTGACCCTGGAAGTAAATGAAGTCACCAGGCTGGTCGCCATACTTGGCGTGGAAGAAGTGGTTGAATCCGACTTCCAGCAGCGTAGCAAGCGAGGAATAGGTGGAGATGTGGCCGCCGATCCCCGCGTCGTACTTGTTCTGCTTGTGCACCATCGCCATGGCGTTCCAGCGGATCAGGGCCTCGACGCGCCGCTCCAGGCTGCGGTCGCCGGGGTAGGGCACCTCGTCGTGCTTGGGAATGGTGTTCAGGTAGGGCGTTGTAACGTCACCCGTGGCGGGCACGCCGGCCTCGCGGGCACGCGTACGGAGAGCGGAGAGGACGGCCGCGCCCTGCTCCCAGTCGTTGGCGACTACCTGGTCGAAGGCCTCGATCCACTCAGCAACCTCAGCGGTCAGGTCCTGTTTTACGGCTTCCTCGAGCTTGACTGCCATGACGTGAGAATCCCTTCCGTTCGCTACGGTTGACGCTTCTACGATAAACGCGGCGTGCGACCTTGCGCCAGTAAGGACCGAAGGGAGGAGACGCACAGGGGAATTTTCGGGTCATCCGACTCGCTGGCCCCGCGAACCTGAGGCAACGAGAG
This sequence comes from uncultured Acidobacteriaceae bacterium, assembly GCA_964243455.1. Classification (GTDB taxonomy): domain Bacteria; phylum Acidobacteriota; class Terriglobia; order Terriglobales; family Acidobacteriaceae; genus Granulicella. The sequence goes on along the minus strand of CAXTGN010000634.1, from coordinate 960 downwards.
AACTTCAAGGTGGACCCAGGGGAGAAAGCCCGGATCTATGAAGAGTAATCCGCGTTGATCGAGACGTACTCGTGGGTGAGATCGCCTGTGATAAACCGCGATCGGCCATCTCCCTGCCCCAAATTCATCGCGATGGTGTACTCGCGGACGCTCATGGCGGCGTGCGTCGCGGCTTCGTCGAAATGAGGCGAGCGGACACCGCCGGCAAACACCGGGAGCCCGGCGATGCTGATGGAGACCGTCGCTGGATCGAAGTCGACGCCCGCATAGCCCGCGGCAGAAAGCAGGCGGCCCCAATTGGGATCGGCAGAGGACCAGGCCGTCTTGCATAACGGTGAACGGGCGATGTTGCGGGCAATCTGTTTGGCGTCGGCGTCGGAACGGGCACCGCTGATCTCGAGCGTGACCACGTGAGTCACTCCTTCGCCGTCGTCCACGATCTGGCGGGCAAGGGACTCGCAAACCAGGCGAAGCGCCTCGCCAAACGCCCGAAGCACCTTGTCGGTGGCCTGTACGCCACTCTTTCCGCTGGCAAGCAGGAGGACGGTGTCGTTGGTAGACATGTCCCCGTCAACCGAGATCGAGTTGAAGCTGGTCTCGACGGCGGGCGCAAGCACCGACCCAAGTTGCCCGGGGGTGGCATCGAGATCCGTGAAAAGGTAAACCAGCATGGTCGCGTGGGGGACCAGCTGTGGCCCGATCATGCCGGCGCCCTTGGCACAGCCGAAAAGCTGCACCCGCTGGCCGCCGTCCACTTCCAAGGTGGCGCGGGCGACTTTGCGCTTGTTGTCCGTGGTCAGGATTGCGTTGGCGAAGGCAAGCAGATGCTCGGAGTCGGAGCCCAACGCGGCTTTGGCGGCCGGGATCGCGGCGATCAGCTTTTCCACCGGCAGAGGCACCCCGATGATGCCGGTTGACGAAGGGAAGACCTCGTCAAAGACCCCGCCGAAGAGCTCCGCC
>CAXTGN010000633.1:0-3238 GCA_964243455.1 uncultured Acidobacteriaceae bacterium | reverse complement strand
TCCAATCCCCTACGACTCACATCGCATCGAGCCGCGTAAAGGGTCCTGAGCCTAGCCAAGATCCTTTCGATAGAGCGAACTCATGAAAGAGCCCAGGAATTAGGCGATGACTACCTCGTGAAGGAGAATGCGAAGCGAAACATAGTTCGCGGCTCGCTTCAAATTGCCGCATCTCGGTTGATTAACCAGGCGATCCAGGAGAGGAGCGGGGAGAGCGAGATGGACAACGCGATCATCTCTCTTTACCAACTTCGTGACAGGCGCATTCAAGCTCGACTTGCATCTGAGGCCGCTGCTGTCATCCCGCGCAAGTCTCCCAATCCGACAAGACCAAAGGCTTAATAAGCGAACATCCGGCAAGCGCCACAGGCGAGTTGGATAGCTTGCACTTATTAGGTTCATGTGGGTCCGAGAGCGCAAGATACAGGTAAACACCTGAAGGTAGCGGTTGATCTACAACGCGGTATGGGGAGTAAGCCAGCCAGGAATACGAGCCAGCGTTGTTCAGCCTGACCGTGATGATCAGCGTGCGACCTTCACCCCTAGACTGCCTGTTAACCGACTACGCTCCCGCCCAAGTTCGTCACTCCCAAAACCTCGATCTTCGTGCCGTCCGAGAACGACAGCAGCGTGTTACCACCGCTCGCCGTCGTCGTGACGTCTCTCGCGCTGTAGCCGAACAGATCGATTTTATCCGTGCCGACCTTGAACGCGCTGAGCACGTCGCTGCCACCCGCGCTGCTCTTGATCACGTCGAAGGTCGTTGGTCCTCCACCGTCGGTGATGCTCGACAAGCCCAAACCCAGGACGATCTGCATCGAGCCCGCGCCTCCGGTGATCGTCGAGTTGCCCGCTTCCGTGAAGATCAGGCTGGCGCCGTTGCCCGTGTTGATCGCGGCGGTCCCGGTTCCAACCACTGCGAGCATGTTGCCGCCCTGGCCGTTGATCGTGAGGGCGCCTGTGCCGCCGATGATGGAGTCCGCTGCGTTCTTGCTCCCGATGACGTTGAGGGTGCCGCTGTCGCCGAATACGGCATCTCCGTTCTGTGCCGTGACTGACAAAGGACCGGACCCGCCGACGATGGTATCCGCCGCGCCTGTGCCGCCGAACACAGTGCTCGGGCCGACGCCAGTGAAGATAATGTCTCGCGCGGTGCCGCCCTGGATCGTCGTTGGTCCCCCGCCGCCGAGAATGATCTCGCGGCCTGCTCCTGCCGCGATCATGTCATTGCCGCTCGCCGAGCCGAAGATCCGGTCTCCGGCGCCGCCGCCGGTGAGGGTGGTGTTGGCACCTGACGCGCCTTGCGAGATAAGGATGTTGTTGCCAGCCGAACCGCCGGAGAAGCGTCCGCCGCCGGCGCCGCTGAAGAGGATGTCGGACCCGGTGCTTCCGAATACCGAACTCTCCCCAGTGCCGCCGAAGAACGTCAGCTGACCTGAACCGCCGGTAGCCGTGACCTGGCCGGCGTTGGCGATGATCGTGTCGTTGCCAGCGGCCGCAAAAACGGCCGTGCCGGCCACGGCCGTGTAGGCTTGATCGCCGCCTTCGAGGGTCGTGACGCCGTCTGAATTCGTGAGGGCGGGAAGGGCGCCAATCGTCATCGCGGCCTGGATCGTCACCCCGGGCAGGACCGACAGTTCCGTCGTGCCTGCCACCGTGCCATCCGAGGTGAAGAACGACTCCTTTTGGGACAGGTCGGTCCCGGTGAAGACGACCTGGTTGCCGACCGCTGAGATGCTCCCGTCGAAAGACTGCAGGTTCGGCACATGGATCCGCTGGGTGCCCGCAACCGTGCCATCGGTGACGAAGATGTCGGTGCCGGTGATCATTGGCTGGAAGAAGAAAGCCTTGGAGCCGGCGACGGTGATGCCGCCGTCCGTCTGGACGGTCGAGAGAGCATGCGTGCCTTGGATCGTGCCGTCGGTTACTTGCACGCCGTAGCCGGTGTCGAACAGTACCTTGTTCGCAAGCTGGACGTAGGCATCGGGAAGCCGGATCGGATCGCCGTACTGACCGGCGATGTAGAGCTCGACCGTGCCGGCTGCCGTGCCATCGGTCGACCATACGCTGATGTTGTTCGCGGCATCGATCGCCGAAAAGATAGCCCGGCTACCGGTAGAAGCGCCGCCGTTGTCGCTGAGGATGTTCGTGCCGAGGGCAGCGTTGACGACTTGTCGCGTCCCACTGCTGGTGCCGTCACTTGCGTAGAGCGAGTAGGTAAAGTCCGGGTTCTGGTTGAAGAAAACCGCTTGGCCCTCGGAGAGGGGGATAATCTCCCCGGGCGTAAGCTGCGCCGACCCGGCGAAGAGCTCGTAGGTCCCGGCGGCCGTGCCGTCCGTCCGGTAGAGGCCTTGGTTCAGTTGGGTGTCCGCGATGTCCGTGAAGTATCCCACCGATCCCGAGTTCACGATGCCTTCGGGGCCGAGGCCGACGTTGTTGGCGAGCAGGGCGAAGGTGCTGCCGTCGGTGCTGGACCAGAGCGACTTCGGCTGGAACTCGCCATAGGGCAGGGGAGCCTGACCGGAAACCAGCAAGTGTCCGTTCGTGATCCCAAGTTGCTGCGGGACGAACTCGTTGTTTGGGCCGCCAACGTTGGTAAAAGCTGTCCCAGCTGCGGTGCCGTCGGTGATGCCGACGCCGCCGTAGACGATGCCGTCGTTCCCCGATGCGGTGTAGCCGAGGAAGACCAACTTCCCATCGAACTGCATGAAGTCGAGCGGAGTCTCGTTCGAGGTAAAGTCGAACCGGGAGACGTCTAGACCGATCGTGCCGTCGGTCGTGTCGTCGGAGGAGTACAGGCTCGTGCTGGAATCGCCGTTCTGCACGGCGTAGACGAAACTCGGCATCTTGGCTCTCTCTCGCTCTGCTTTTTGTATCGGTAAAATAATAAGCCACGGAGGAGCAGGGCGCCAAGGCTCAATGCCCAGGATCGTGCGCAGGGTTTCCCTGGCAGGGCGGCTGCACATACGCATCATGGTTCTTTAGTAACCAGTTCGTGAATTTAACGAACCGATTAGTATGACGGCTTCTATTAATTGCCTCGTGACGCAGTTGTGGTGTGATGTAGAGGAGGGCGATCTACAAGACTGAGGCATATCATGCCGGCACCCATAGGATGCCTTGGTGTAGAACCACTACCCGCTTCCCCTTCCCGTGCGCCTACGCGGGCGAAAATGGAGCGGAAGTCCGGCGAAACATCAGCGCCCAAGTGTGACGAAAGCGTGCGCGTATCCGTGCG
>CAXTGN010000632.1:0-3243 GCA_964243455.1 uncultured Acidobacteriaceae bacterium | reverse complement strand
GACGATGAATGCTGCGTCCACCACAAGCGACAACCGTGAGATTGCTCGTCCCATCCCGGGCGAGAAGTCTTCCTTGCCTGCCCTGGCCCTTCTGGCCGGGTGGCTCATTCCCGGCGGGGGTCATTTCCTGATCGGCAAGTGGGGTCGCGGCTTGCTGCTCTTCGTGGCGATCGTCGCCATGTACGCCATAGGCCTGTCGCTCGCGGGCAAGATCTATCTGCCAAACACGAATGAGATGCTCGAGATGCTTGGGTTTGTGGGGCAGCTCGGCATGGGTCTGATGTATGGGCTGGCGCGCCTTGTAGGCTGGGGCAGCACTGCCGCCGCGACGACCCTCAACGATTATGGGACCAAGTTCCTGGTCGCTTGCGGGCTTTTGAACTTCATTGCAGCGGCAGACGCGTACGCGCTGGCCAGCGGCCGAAAGGCTTCGTGATGGTTCTCACCCAGTTCAGCGCCGCCCTTTTGTTTGCTCTTTGCACGTCGGTTGTGTTCGCGATTACGCAGCGCGCGGAACCGAAGATGATGGTGCGGTTCGGCCTCTTCTGCTTTGCCGTGTTTGCCGGCGGCGTGATCGCGGCCAGCTGGTTGTTCTACTTCATCAAGCACTAGCTGCCCCGTCGCATCTTCGGGAAGCTCAGAGTAGCCTGGACCTTGGCCGCGACTCCTGATTGTTCCACCTCCGCTGCCTTCACGAGCTCGGACCCGATTCGGTAAGCTGCAAAGACATCCCACGCTCCGGAGCCTCTGCGTATGCGCCGTCGGACCTTCCTTGCAACCCTGCCTGCTGCTGCTGCAAGTTCTTACTTCCTTGGCCAGACCGGCGCCTCGCATGGAGCCGGAACAGAGGGTCCCGGACAGGGCGGAGGGACGCCTGCGGGAAACCCGAATCCGGGATACCAGGCGCCAGGTCAGGAACGCTTTGAGCGCCCTGACGTTCATGCGGGGGACCGGCCCGCAGGGGCAAGCTGGACAACCCGCTCGCCCGCGTTGGGAACGAGTGGCGCCGCAGGAACGGCCCATCCTCTGGCCACGCAGACAGCCATTGACATTCTGAAGAAGGGTGGGTCGGCAGCCGATGCCGCCGTGGCCGCAAATGCGGTGCTGGGCTTGGTCGAGCCGACGAGCGCAGGATTGGGTGGCGATTGTTATGCCTTTGTGTGGGACCCGAAGACGAGCAAGCTGGAGGGCATGGCCAGCTCCGGGGCGTCCCCGCGGGGTCTTTCGCTCGAGACGGCTCGTGCACGTGCGCGATCCGTGGATGGCCGCAAGGTGCTGCCTACGCTGGGCGCCGTGACCGTCTCCGCGCCGGGTGCGCTGGCCGGTTGGTGGAGCCTGCACCAGCGCTACGGCAAACTGCCCTGGGCGGAGCTATTTGCGCCGGCCATTCACTATGCGGAACAGGGTGTGGTGGTGCCTCAAATCATTGGCTGGTATATCAAGCGGAACCTGGCAGCGTTCGTGCGCCCGGGCTCCGGGGTGGAAGAGACCGCCAATGCCATGCACACCTATGCTCCCGGAGGCAGCGCGCCCAATGAGGGTCAGGTGTTCCGCAATCCGGACCTTGCCAGAACCTACGGCATGATTGCGCAAGGTGGACGGGACGCTTTCTATAACGGCCCGATCGCTGACACCATCGAGGCCTACTTCAAGCGCATTGGTGGATGGATGACGCGGGCCGACCTGGCCGCGATGCAACCCGAATGGCCTGCGCCGCTCGAAACCACCTACCGCGGCGTGACGGTGTATGCCATGGGAGCGAATACACAGGGCCTGGCGACGCTGCAGATGCTGAGCATGATCGAGCACTTCGACATGCGCGGCTATGGCTTTCAATCGCCGGAGAGCCTGCAGGTGCAGATCGAGGCCAAACGCCTGGCGTATGAGGACCGCGCGCGCTTCTACGCCGATCCGCAGTTCAGCAAGGTGCCCGTGGAGTGGTTGAATTCGAAGGGGTATGCGGCGGAACGGGCGAAGCTGATCGATCCCACTAAGATCCTCACGCAGGTGTATCCAGGGCAGGCGCCGAGCCACGGTGATACCACCTACTTCACCATCGCGGACAAGGACGGCATGATGATCTCGCAGATTCAGTCGAACTTCCGCGGCATGGGGTCGGGGCTGGTCGCCGATGGTCTGGGCTTCATGTTTCAGGATCGCGGCGAGCTGTTCTCGCTTGAGAACGGCCATCCCAATGTCTATGCGCCGGGCAAGCGGCCGTTCCAAACCATCATTCCCGGCTTCGCTGCGAAAGACGGCGTGCCGTGGATGAGCTTCGGCGTGATGGGCGGGGATATGCAGCCACAGGGACAGGCGCAGATCATCGTCAATCGCGTGGACTATGGCCTCGATGTGCAGGCGGCTGGCGACAGCCCGCGCTGGCATCATGAGGGTTCATCGCAGTCGATGGGTGAAGATGCGGCTGGTCTTGGACCGAAGGGCATCCTGCGGCTGGAACATGGTGTTCCCCAGGCCACGCAGGAGGCGCTAAAGGCTCTTGGATGGCCGATGGGTCCGACCGACGGTGGCTTTGGCCGCTATGAGTGTATCGAGCACTCCGTCTCGCACTTCAACGGCCACGATGACCGCGTCTACAGCGCCGCAAGCGAGATGCGTGCGGATGGCGTGGCGCTGGCGTACTAGCCTGTCCTATCCACGCAGCCGAAGGTAGTCAGCCCGCCGGACGTGCGTGATACAAGGGACACATCTCCATACAACAGGTGTCTATGGTCCGGTTCGCTCCCCGTGCGATGCTCCTCGCTTCTTTTTTGGTTCCAGGTTCTGTCCAGGCGCCCGCTCAACAGGTGCCCGCGCCCGGGGCGTTTCCTGTTCCCTTACAGGCAGGTCTGCCTGCCCTGCCGACGGAGCAACAGGCGGTCATGGATCGGAACCTGATGGAGATTACCATCCCACAGCTGCATGGGCTGTATGCCAGCCACACCTACACCGTGGAGCAGGTGACACGCTGGTATCTGGGCCGCATCGCGCGCTACAACGGCGTGTACCGCGCCCTGCAAACGGTGGATGTGCAAGGAGCGTTGGACACAGCGCGCCGTGAAGATGCCGACAGTACATCCGCGCATGGCCAGCTATGGGGAGTGCCCATGGTGATCAAGGCAAACACAGCCGTAATGGGATTGCTGGATACGGATGGGTGGGCAGGGTTTGCGATTCCGGGGCATGAGTTTATCGCGCCCAGGGATGCGACGGTCGTGGCCCATGTACGTGCTGCGGGGGCGGTCA
>CAXTGN010000631.1:539-3246 GCA_964243455.1 uncultured Acidobacteriaceae bacterium | reverse complement strand
CAATGCCTTTCACCAGCACCTTCAAGTCTTTTCTCATTATCTTGGGCAGCACCTTGTACGTCAGCTTCTTCGCGACCTCCTCGTCTCCGGCGACAAAGCGTTGATCGAGAAGCGCAAGCGTAAATTCCAGATTATCCAAGTCCACCTGCTCACATTCGCTCAACCGTCGGATAACGGGTGCAAACTGCGCACCCGCATCCCACATCCTCTCGCTTACGGTCCGAACCGCAGGCTTAATCGTTCGCTCATCCACATCCGCACCTAGCACAAACAACAGATCCACATCGGAGTACGGAAAAAGCTCTTTGCGGCCGTAACCTCCAGTTGCGACGAGTGCGACCCCAATTCGGAGCAGGGGCAAACCCGAAACCGCCTCCGTCCAAAGCCCAGTCAGAAGTGCATCAACGGCTACCGATCGCCTCTGTACAGACTCCAGACCACCAACTGCCCCGGTTGCGAACAGGCTTTTCACGCTGGCTATGGCGCTTCGGTATCGATCCTGCAGGTCGCCCGGAGTCTCTTGCTCTGGCGTATTCAGTTCACTGCTCATCGTCGATCCTTCTCCTGGCGAAGTTCCTCGATCTGGAAGCCGCCGTCAGGGCCGCCGCTTACAGCGCCCTCTCTCCGCGTTCGTCGTTGCGTATTCGAATGACCTCGTCGATCTTAGAGATGAAGATCTTCCCATCGCCGATCTTCCCCGTTCGCGCCGCAGTCGAAATGGCCTGAATTGCTCGTTCCAGCAAATCATCCGACACCACCGCCTCGAGCTTCACCTTCGGCAACAGATCGACCGAGTACTCACGCCCGCGGTAAAACTCCGTGTGGCCCTTCTGCCGTCAGTGTCCACGCGCCTCCAAAATCCTTGACGGCATCCAGCTTGGATGGCTGAATCACTGCCTCGATCTTGTGCATTGCCCATCCTCCGCGAAGTCGTTCCCTGCTTAGTGCGCCCAGTCATATCCTTCTTCGCCATGCTGCGAAAGGTCCAGGCCTTCGCGTTCCTCGTCTTCACTCACTCGCAGACCGATCAGCTTATCCACCACAAACAGAATACAAACCGTGCCAACACTGGATATTCCCCATGCGATTCCGACCCCCACCATCTGGTTCAGCAGTTGGTGGACGTTCCCCTCGAGCAGACCCGTCGCCTTCCCTGCCCCGAAGATCGGGTTTATGGCGCTGTTCGCAAAAATCCCGGTTAGCAAAGCCCCGATCGTTCCCCCGGCACCATGCACGCCGAAGGCATCGAGGGAGTCATCATACCCGAACAGCGCCTTGACTTTGACCACCATCAAATAACAGAACACCCCCGTAATCAATCCGATCCACAGGGCGTTCATGGGAGTTACGAATCCAGCCGCGGGCGTGATCCCGACTAAACCCGCAACCGCTCCGGAGATTGCTCCCAGCGCAGACACCTTACCCTGGCGAATCCATTCGGCCCCTCCCCATCCAATCGCTGCGGCCGCCGCGCCGAAATGCGTCGCCACGAACGCCGAGGGCGCCAGCGATCCCGCGCCAAGGGCGGATCCGGCATTGAATCCGAACCAGCCGACCCACAGCAACGCCGCGCCCACGAAACTCAAAACCACCGAATGCGGCGGCATAGGAATCTTCGGATATCCCACACGCTTGCCCAGGTATAACGCTGTCACCAGCGCCGAAACGCCGGATGTCACATGGACCACCGTTCCTCCTGCAAAGTCGAGGCACGGAAACCGGCCACCTAGCGTTGCGTTCAACAAGCCATGCTTGCCCCAGACCATGTGTGCCATCGGGCTATAGACCAGAATCGCCCACAACGTCAGAAAGGCGAGCATCGCCGAAAACTTCATCCTCTCGGCAAATGCCCCCGCGATCAAGGCGGGTGTGATAATCGCGAACATCAGTTGATACACCATGAACGTCTGCAGTGGGATCGTCGCCGCATAGTCCTTGTCCGGCGCCAGCCCTACGCCATGCAGAAATACATTATGCAAGCCACCCAGGAACGCATTTCCATCTCCGAATGCCAGTGAATACGTCAGCAGCGCCCACAGGACTGTAATGACAGCCATCATGGCGAAGGTCTGCATCATCGTGCCCAGAATGTTCTTCTTACGCACCAGACCGCCATAGAACAGCGCCAGCCCCGGCGCGCTCATCATCAGCACCAGCGCAGAACTCACCAGCATCCATCCGTTATCGCCCGCCGTCTGGGCAGCCGCGATCGCGGTCGCGTTGTCCCCCGCCTGTTTTTCGAGCGTCGCAATTCGATCGGTCTGGCCCGTGGCCGCCGTCTGTGCCTTCACCTGCTCCGTTTCCCCAAATGACCCCAGCAGAACCACCACCGCCAGAATCCACTTCCACATCGGTAGACGCATCATGCAACCGCCCATAGAGAGAGATAGAAGTACGGCATCGCTGCAACGTCTCTGCCATCGCGGGCCTTCGGAAGAAATCGCCCGGAGTGATCCTGGGCTTTTTCGGCTTACTTGTTCTGATGGGGTTAATCTACACAAGCTGTCCGCCAAACGGAAGCGTGTCATCAGCTTGCAACTCACTAGGTCGTTCACCGCGGAGCATTTTCCGCGAGCGATGCCTGCACCGCCAGAAAGACCTCGTCCACGGTGATCCCCGTAAGACACCGTTTTCGTTCAACCAGGCAGGTCTCGAGACCGCATCCCCAGCACTCGGTCCGGTGATACAGCACCCTGTGACGAGCGCC
>CAXTGN010000631.1:0-529 GCA_964243455.1 uncultured Acidobacteriaceae bacterium | reverse complement strand
TCCGCGGGATGTTCCGCGCTGCGAAGATCGCAACGCACGGCGTCTGCACGGCTGCCGCTAGGTGCATCGGGCCCGAGTCATGCCCCAGGAACAACTGCGACCGTTCAAACACCGCGGCGCTCTCCCGCGGCGTCAGCTTGCCGCAAAGATTGATCACCGGCCCTGCTGAGCCATCCGCCCAGAGCTCCGCCGCATACTCGCTCGCTTCGCTCTCCGGCTCCACTCCTGCAAGCACCAAAGCATGCTTTGGCAACTCGCGTCCCAGCCGTGTTAACAGCGCTCGCCAATTCTCTCGTCCCCAATCCTTTGCCTGCACCTTCGTCCCTACAGAGACGGCGAGGATCGGTCGCTCCCGGGCGGCTGCCAGCATCACCGACGCCTTTTCACGTTCCGCTCGCGTGAGGTGCAGATCCCATGCAACCGGGCTCTCAAGCTCCGGGTCTCCCAGCTCGGCCAGATTCCTCGTTAGGCGCGCCGCCTCAGGCTCCAACAGGTACGGGATCTCTGGCCTCCTTACCTCGGCGGCGCC
>CAXTGN010000630.1:989-3246 GCA_964243455.1 uncultured Acidobacteriaceae bacterium | reverse complement strand
TTCCTCGCCGATCTCTCCACGCCCACCGCGCCACACATCACCACTGCGCATGACGCGGTCGTTCTCGGCGGCAGCGGCCAAACGCTGCACCTGGAGATGGAAAACGGCGCCAGGCACGAGACCTCCGCCACGCACGCCGATCAGTACGACCTGTCCACGTTCAGCTCTACCGACCTCCCCGTCCAGACCGGGCAGCAAGAGGACACCGGGCACCTCACGCGCCGCGATACCCCGCTCCAGGCAATACCCACCACGGAGCTCCGCCGTCGGGCAGCGGGCCCCATGCCCGCCGCGCAGCCCTTCCGCATCGAGTTTCAACGCCGCCTCGCCACCCCCACCGCCTGCCTCGTCCTCATGCTCGTCGGTGTGCCTCTGGGCCTCAGTTCCAAGCGCGGCGGCAAGGGCGCGGCCTTCGTCCTCACGCTGGTGCTCGTCTTTCTTTACTACTTCGCCTCGACCATGGGCATTGCCCTTGCTCGCGACGGCGAAGTGCCCGCAGCGCTCGGCGTCTGGTCCGCCAACGCCCTCTTCACCGCCGCCGGGCTCCTGCTCATTCAGCAGATCTCTAGTGGCGGCGCGGCCCTGTCCGCCATAGCGTCGCTGGGTACCGCCATCCGTCGGCCGGCAGCCGCCCAGGATGCGTCCACACCGGCGCTCGCGGCCGCAGGCGAAGGCTTCGGCCGGTCCACCGGCATCATGCAGCGGGTACGCCGCGTCCTCCGAGCCCGCTTCCCGCTCATCCTCGACGAATACGTCATGGGCAGCTTCCTCCGCAACTTCGCACTCGTGCTCCTCGCCATCACCGTTCTGTTCCTGATCTTTACCTTTTTCGAGCTCCTGGGCGACGTCATCCGCTACCGCACCCCGCTGGTCACGGTCGGCGACTACCTGCTCAATCTCATCCCCTTCGTGCTGTACAACATGACCCCGCTCTGCTCGCTGGTCGCCACGCTCATCACCTTCGGCGCCCTCAGTCGGAGCTCGGAGCTCACCGCCATGAAGGCCACCGGCGTCTCGCTGTACCGCGTGGTCGCGCCCATCCTGGTCATCGCGGCCATGCTCTCCGCCTCGCTGTTTGCCTTCGATGAGCTCTATCTTCCCCAGGCCAACCGCCGCCAGGAAGCCCTGCTCTCCACCATCAAGGGGAAGCCCGCGCAGACCTTTCTCCGCCCCGACCGCAAGTGGATCTCCGGCCAGAACGCCCGCGCCGGCGACCCCACCCGCATCTTCTACTACCAGTTCTTCGACCCCGACAAAAACGTCTTTGCCAATCTCACCGTCTTCGAGTTCCAGCCCGGCACCTTCACCCTCACCCGGCGGCTCTTCGCCTCCTCCGCCCACTGGGATCCGCAATCGGGCCGCTGGGTCTTCGACGACGGCTGGCAGCGCACCTTCCAGGGCGAGACCATCTCCGGCTACACCACCTTCAACGTCGCCAGCTTCCCGGAGATCCGCGAGCAGCCCGCCTACTTCAAAAAGCAGGAACGTCCCTCGCAGGAGATGAGCTACGACGAGCTAACCCGTTACATCCACGACTTGCAGCAATCCGGCTTCGACACCACACGTCTGCGCGTCCAGCTCAACCGCAAGCTCGCCTACCCGCTCATCACGCTCATCATGGCCATTGTCGCCGTCCCCTTCGCGCTGAGCACCGGCAAACGAGGCAACATCGCCGGGCTGGGCGCCGCCATCGGCGTAGCCATCGCGTACTACATCATCGCGAACATCTTCGAAAACCTCGGCGACGTAAACTCCCTGCCCGCCCTGCTCGCAGCCTGGTCCCCAGACCTCCTCTTCGCCATGCTCGGCAGCTACCTCCTGCTCCGCACCCCCACCTAGAAGCTCGCCCTTTGCCACCACCCTTTGTTGTCGTTTCCCGAAGGGAATCTACGTCTTCCTCCACGTTTGTCATCCCGCAGGGATCTGCTTTCGTCTTTGCCTTTCTGTTTGTCATTCCCCGCACGGGGAACCTGCTGTCGCTTGCCACCACCCTCCTCTACCCCGCCCGCCGACCCAGCCCAGGCACCCCTAACAGCAAATCCTTCACCACCGCCTTCACCCCCAGCCGAGTCTTCGCCGTGTCCGGCAAATATCCCCCCAGCAAGGCGATCGAAACAAAACTCTTCACCCGCTCAAACAGCCCAGAGTCCCTCGCATAAAGCGCTGCCCGATGCCGATGCATCAACCCCCGCCGCGCCAATTGCCTGGACAATCGCTGTAGAGGCGGCATCTTCCCTGACTCCACCCTGCCGGCAAG
>CAXTGN010000630.1:0-979 GCA_964243455.1 uncultured Acidobacteriaceae bacterium | reverse complement strand
AAGCTCCGTCAAGATCTCCGAGTACCGTACCTCCAGCTCCGAAAGCGCGGTGTAGTTCACATCGCCCTTCGCCACCCGCACCGTCTTCGACACACCCCAATCCGTTGGCGCCCCCACAAAGTTCTGCCCATGCTGCCGGTATAGCGCCAGTACGTCGCGGATCGTCGCCACCTTCCCCGTCGACGTCGCCAGCAGCCACACCCAGCCGTCATGCGCCATCTTGTGATCGGGCTTGCCCAGGCTCCAGATATCCCCCGGCCGGTTCACATTGTCGGTCAGGGACAGGATCGACTTGCGAAACACCATCGCAAACCCCGGCACCAGCGTGAAGAAGTTCGCCGTCGCCTGCGGCAGGATCTTCGTCTGCTTGTAGTCCGGATGGAACCGCCCCGTCCGCGCCTGCCCATCCCAGATCTCCGCCGCATGGATCACCATCGTCACATCGGGATCGGCAAAATACCCCGCACACGCAGCCAGCTTGCCTTCAAGCCACACATCATCCTGATCGCACAACGCAATCACCTCGCCCTGGCACAACGAGCACGCCCGCAGGAAGTTGTCCGCATATCCCAGCCGCTGCGGATTGGCATGCACCCGCACCGGAAACGGAGCCGTCCGCCCGAACGCCTCCAGCAACGCGATCGTCTCGTCAGTCGAGCCATCATCCGTCACCACCAGCTCCAGTAGGGACAGAGTCTGCCGCGCCAGGCTATCCAACTGCTCCCCCAGGAATCGCGCGCCGTTGTAAGACGCCATCGCCACAGAAATCCGCGGCAAGGCCGCCCCGCTCACCAACAAGTCCGCCAAGCCACACCCCCACCCATTCCAAGAACGCACCTATTCACTATTCACTATTCACGCTCAGCCCACTCCTCACGCCTCACTCCTCACTCCTCACGCCTCACTCCTCACTCCTCACGCCTCACGCCTCACTCCTCGCCCTCACTCCACACCAAATTCATTTACTCTCGTGGCAACG
>CAXTGN010000629.1:0-3249 GCA_964243455.1 uncultured Acidobacteriaceae bacterium | reverse complement strand
CTCCGCGTGATGGGTGAACTTGCCGTTGCCCGTCGTGAGAACCGAGTGGAGGATACCCTGCTTCTTATGGAGCACCCGCCTGTCCTTACGTTAGGCCGCAATGCCCATCGCGAAAACATTGTCGTTTCGGAAGAGTTTCTCGAACGCAAGGGCGTGACAATCCACGAGATCAACCGGGGCGGGGATATCACCTATCACGGTCCAGGACAGGTAGTCGGCTACCCGATTTTCGATCTGCGTGGCGACCTTCCAGGAAAGCGCGGCACACATCTTGGCCCTGTGGACTTCGTTCGTCTGATGGAAGAGGTGCTGATCCGTACCTGCAAGGACTTCGGCGTTCTCACCCAGCGGATCCCTAAGCGAACAGGGGTGTGGACGATTGCGGGTGGAAGCGTTCTTGAAAAGAAAGTCGCCGCTATCGGGATCCATGTTTCCCACGCGATCACCACACATGGCTTCGCACTCAACGTCACGACCGATCTGCGCGATTTTGATTGGATTGTGCCATGTGGGATCGCTGACCGAGGAGTAACTTCACTCGAGCTTGAAGCAGATCCCTCGAGCTCCGTGACTCTTTCGAGAGTTGCAAATGCAACTGCTCGGAACTTCGGCTATGTATTTGGCCGGCAGGTACTCGCGTTTAGCACGCTTGCTGAGCTGCTTCCGCTAACGTCGGCAGCGCCGGGCTGACTCACCGCTTAGGTGAGCATGCGCCCTGCGACTTGCCACTGTGCCTCCGGCAAGGTACTTCGAGTTCGCAGGTCTGGAGCTACTCAGAAATTCGCTAACCGCCCGACCATGCGCCAGCCTTCGGCTGACCTCCGTATAATCTTCAGTTGCCAGCAGAATCGTACCAACCTTTCCGGAGAATGCCGCACTCATGCCGACCGAAGTCCTGATGCCCCAGATGGGCGAATCCATCACCGAAGGTACTCTCACCAAGTGGCTGAAGCAGCCCGGCGATACCGTCGCACGGGATGAGCCCCTCTTCGAGATCTCCACGGACAAGGTAGACGCGGAGATCCCTTCGCCCATCGCTGGCACTCTCGGCGAAATCAAGGTGGTAGAAGGAACGACCGTAGGTGTGAACACCGTAGTGTGCACCGTGACGGAAGGTGGATCGGCTAGTCCTTCCGCATCCTCCGCGCCCGCTGTCCAACCCGAGACCGCCACGCAGTCGCGCACTGTAGAGGACACAGTGACCCCCTCGGCAGAGGCCACCGCTATCCGTGACACCTCCCTCAACGGCGCATCCCCTTCGGCAGATTCTCGCTCGGATGCCGGCCCCGGCACCGAAGTGACGATGCCCCAGATGGGCGAATCCATCACCGAAGGCACCATCACCAAGTGGCTGAAAAACGTTGGCGACACGGTCGCGCGCGACGAACCCATCTTTGAAATTTCAACCGACAAAGTCGATGCCGAAATTCCCTCCCCGACTGCGGGCACGCTCACTGAGATCAAGGTCTCAGAAGGCTCAACCGTCACGATCAATACGGTTGTCGCGATCATCGGTGGGGGTGCGAGTGCGCCCGCTGCAGCATCACAGGCCCCTGCTTCGAATGCCACTCCAGCGCCATCCGCTCAGCCCTTGCAGCCCACCAGCACGGCAGCAAGTCAGGGCGAGACCCCACGTTCTTCGCCTCTCGTCCGTAAAATCGCCGCTGAAAACAACGTGGATCTTTCCGGAGTAGAAGGCACGGGTGCGTCGGGCCGCATCACCAAGCAGGACATTCTGGGTCACCTCGAAGGTGGTTCCAAGCCGTCTTCAGCCTCGCCCCAGCCAGCCTCGACCCAGCCCCTTGCACAATTTCAGGGTCAGACGACACCAGCTTCACAACCCTCACCTGGTGCAGCGACCGGCCCCACCTACACCCAGGCGCAGTCTGCTGCGGCCACAACGGCTCCCGCGAAGGCTGCTGCGGCAACAACGCCACAACCCGGCGAGCTTGTGCCTATGTCCAAGATGCGCGCCATTATCGCCAGGCGCATGGTGGAGTCCAAGGCGACCAGCGCGCATGTCCACACAGTCTTCAAGGTAGACATGACGCGCATCGTCCGGCTGCGCGAAAAGGAAAAGAGCAAGTTCGAACAGCGCAACGGCGTGAAGCTTACGTACATGCCGTTCATCACGCGCGCAGCGGTTCAGGCATTGCGCAAGCATCCAATCGTGAACGCCGCAACCGAGGGCGAGGCCATCCGTTACAACAAGCACATCAACATCGGCATCGCCGTCGCTCTTGAGTGGGGTCTCATCGTTCCCGTCCTCAAGCAGCTTGAGGAGAAGAGCTTCCTCGGTGTGGCTCGCGGGATTGTCGATGTTGCCGAGCGCGCCCGCACCAAGAAGCTCGCGCCGGATGATGTTGCCGGTGGTACCTTCACCCTCACCAACTCCGGCATCTTCGGCGAGCAGTTCGGCACACCCATCATTGCGCAGCCACAATCCGCCATCCTTGGTATCGGCGGCTTGAATAAGGAAGCCGCCGTCATCACGGACAAGGAAGGCAACGAAAGCATCGCCGTTCGCTCCATCCAGCGTTTCACTTTGGGCTTCGACCACCGCATCATTGACGGCTCCGACGCTGGCAAGTTCATGACGGATTTCAAAAGTTACCTCGAGAACTGGTCGGAAGACATCGGCTAGCTACACCTGGGAACTCGGAACAGCGGCAACTGCGCCTGCAGTTGCCGTTCACATTTATGCCTGCGCTGCAGTCGCTGCCGATAGGATTGCGTTCACTTCCGCGGTGATCGCTGCCACCGTTGTGGTCAGCTTCTGTGCAGTCGTTGGATCCTTGATGCCTGCAACGATTGCAACCTGCGCCAGGTCTCCGTTGATCGCATTCAGGTAGGTCACCAGCGTTGGCGCAGGTCCCGCTTCTTTCACTACGACTGCAGCTGCTGCCATGGCACTCTGAACCTTCTGTATAAGAAGGTCAACCATCGGTGCAGCTGCCGCATCAACGAGCACGACGATCGTCTCAACCAACGGGGCGACATACGTCAATGTAGCTGCTGCACTCGCTTCCCACCCTGGTGCATGGGTAAATAGCTTCTTCAACTCAAGCTTCACCTTAGAAAAGAAGCTTTCCTGAACTTCCGGACTACCGCTCAATGTAACCTCCATAACTCTCCTTGTTCAACCTTGGACATTCGGTTCATCCAGTCGAGCCCGACCAGCATCCTGACTTATTCCACTAACGACAGCAGTCAAAAGGCCACATCCAACGTCAAACCAGTCCCGTGCAC
>CAXTGN010000628.1:0-3249 GCA_964243455.1 uncultured Acidobacteriaceae bacterium | reverse complement strand
TCGACGGTGTACTTGACGGTGCGCTCGACGGTGTACTTGACGGTGCGCTCGACGGGGTGGTATCAGTCGAGGATTGTACGACTTGTGTCGTCGACGGTGTGGTGACGAATGATGTCTGCTGTGTTGTGGAATCTTCTGTTGTGGTCGGTATTGGTGAGTTTGGCTGCGGTGATGGGGTTGAGGTTACCGTGGTTTCTGTCTCTGCTGGTGGAACGTCAAAAGGCGTCGACTCCGGTTCAAACCCTCGTGTGCTAAATATTTGGCGCTTCACGTTTCGTGGAAAATAGTACTTTGGTTCCATCCCAACCTGTCGTGCCCATGGAGCCGCCTCCCCAACGCTGAGGGCAGGACTGAAGCTGGAAAACACTACCAGTGACGCCATCCAGGCGATTGACGTTTTTCGAACCATGGCCGCTCGATGCTTGATGAATATGTATTAGTTCGATCGATATTAGATGATGCCTTCTCCAATTCTAGTTGGCTTCTATTATATCTAAATCGATCAGCCAATTCTTTGAAGGTTCACCGGCGGTACATACTGTCAAGGGAACGTTGTAACGAGTGAATTTGACCAAGTCAGAACAAGAACGAGTGTAGCTGTAAATGCACGTTAGCTCAGATCTCTCCTACTTCTCACGTCTGACCATCCACCGGAGAATTGGCCGAGCCGATGGCAACCTCGGGATCTGTACCCGGGGAGGACATATTGCACGGAGAGAACACTTACTGTCGTAAGTATACTACAAATAGATTCGGAAATGCAACGCTTCAAAGGAGTGTGAAGGGACAACAAAGGCCCTCGAGAGAAAGCGACTAAGAAGTCGCGATACCGTGGGGTTTTGCCCCTTCACCTGGCTCGAGTTGATTGAGGACCCCAGAAGACGTGTAGAATTTTTCGAGATACTCGCCCCGTGCGTCCGTCGTGGTGGTGATGTCGCAATCGAAAATTTTGCAGTCAGACAGCAATTGTCCGACCCAAGAGCCGATCGACGCCTTTGTCTTCCAATCCGACCTCAGACCTGATTGTTTTGAAGCCACGGTCCGAAGTTAACCTTTCATGGTTCCATCCACGTGGTTCACGGACCCTTCTAACAAAGAGACTTTGGCGACGTTTTTCGGAGGCAGCCCAACCCGACACGGTTTTGTCACCGCTACGATTTTCTTTGGGTCGTAATCAATCGCTCACATGTAATCCGTCCGTCCGTTATCTCGATGTTCAAGTCGTTTTCGTGGGACCGAACAACTGCGCAGGCGTCGAGCGTGGTCGAGATTTTCTCGTCCAGGAGCGACCGTTGAAATGGAAAAGGAAGCTTCAGCGTCGATCCTGGCTCGTCGAGGTGTTCTTTCGAGAAACGAATGTAATGGGGAAAAAACCCGCTTGATGAAGAGTGAACAGGCTTGGTGCAATGCGACAGGGTGGCTAATTGCTCGTCAACAATGTTGCTGTTGGCTCCCTTTCTATTTTCCCTGCGACCGGGGGAGCGTAATTGTCTGCAAAAATCGGCTTGCAATTCACAACGTGTCCGTCGTCCAGGTACGGTTGCGGCGACGAACGGCAGCGCCCAAGAAGTCGTCGTGGGTTGATCAACGATGGCACATCGAAGGGAGTCGACGGTATGAGATGAGTGTGAGCCTTGAGCGGATGAGATGCACCTGCTGCCGGCCACACGATATGGTTCAAGGTACGACCGACAATGGTTCCGGTCCGGTTCAATTACAGTTGACGCTGCTATAATTCTGTCGGTCTCGTTGGCACCACGAAGAAAGGGGGAAGGCTGTGGGCATCGCTCATGTGAGATGGTTCGCACGAGCGAATCAGAGGGCAGGAGGAGTGAGACGAAGTGGGTCCGATGTTGGAAGTAATCAAACTCAATCCGCGCATTCGACAAGAGCGGCGGGTAGACAGGTCCCAAAGCAGGTAAGCGTCACTGAACGTGCTAAGGTCCTTCGACGGGCTTCCTGCGAGTCCCTCAAGGTACGAAGCAGTCCACGGAGTAGCATGTATAGATGTTAGGTGAGGTACATGTAGGCAGGCACAAAGGGCACGAGTAAAGGTTGAGGACGAAAAGATACAACGGCCTCAGCAGTGCAGCGCTTCTGCCAGAATCATTACTACCGGTACTTTCACCCATCACAGGCATACTGGGCACTGCTGATCTATCTATGGCACCACCGTTCCCGTCACACCCAACATGCGTAAGGTAATCTAGCCGTGATCTGATGCTCCAGGCTGTGTTCTGTACCTGATGACTCTCCATGCTATCTGACGGATCTGTGTCATAACATGAATATTCCCGAATGCAAACACGACCTCAGGTACATGCCCACCCTCCACGGGCTGTCGTCGTACAGTCGCACGGAAACGATCACGGTACGTAGCGAAATGATGGTGCGAAGTGCCCAGGCACAAGGCATAAGGCACCGCGGCAAAAGCTACCATGCGACGATGGTAGCGATCCTTCATGCGAACCGAATCCGGTATGGCGCCGAGGATGACGAGAATCCCTCAACTCAATCATACTGCCATCTTCATCGGTGCTGCCTACCAGCTTCACTCTCGAAAGAAGCAGTTTGACCACATCATCCGGTGCTCGACTCGAGTAGGTAGATACATGCTGCTGTCGTACCATGAGAGTAAGGCTGCGCAGGACTTCATGGTACCATCAGAACGAATGGAAACGTGGAAGACAACGAAGCCATGAATGATGATTGGTTCGTCTGTTGGCCGTCAATGCATTTATCCTGGCGCTGTGCATCCTTGCAATACGAGCTGGGATGACTGATCCTCGCGACTATACTACAGTAGTATCCTTGCTGCCGGACGGAGTACTTGTGGTCGAATAATATACAGTAATCATCTCACGAATATTCCAGTTGGGAAGGCGTCACGGGATTGGAGTGCGTCGTCGGGTCCGAATCAGCATGTTGTGGTGAGGGCCAGGTCCAGATCCTTTGCGACGACGAGTCAAGATTCCCACGACGAGAAGAATGAAAGTGGACAGGCTACGAGGCTGTTTCTGTCGGACCGGCGCAATCTTAAATGTCCCACAGGAGAGGGTGGGGCGTTGGCCGATATGAGTGGAAGACGGGGGGTTCTCTTGGCATCATGCTTGATTATGACGAGGCTTGCGTGCATTCGGTGTAGCGCGGGGTCTTTACCCCCCATGCTTAAGGTAAGTAGGGCCTGTGCTTATGTAATACTGTACATACTGTACTTGTATTGAGTGGCTTGAGTCAAGTTCCCCTTCA
>CAXTGN010000627.1:0-3250 GCA_964243455.1 uncultured Acidobacteriaceae bacterium | reverse complement strand
CGAGTCGCGGTCGCACATCCTTGACTGGGAGATGGCGATGTTGGCGTCGTTCTCCGGATGTGTGCCGCGGACCGTGGTGGGTGAGCGTGGCGTTCTGCGGTGGGCGGAGATCCAGAAAGCGATTGCGCCGAAGATTTACTACCGCGCACCGACGGGGCTGGTGTGGATTGAGAACTCGCACAATATGGCGGGCGGTACGGTGACGCCGTTGCCGGTGCTGGAAGAGATCTGGGCGGGGGCGAAGCAGGCTGGCTTGCCGGTGCATTGCGATGGAGCGCGCGTCTTCAACGCAGCAATCGCTGTAGGGGTAAGCGTGGCAGAGCTGACGCGCGGCTTCGACACGGTGATGTTCTGCCTGAGCAAGGGGTTGGGAGCGCCCGTTGGGTCCATGCTGGTAGGTTCGCGGGAATTGATCGCCGAGGCGAGGTCTGTCCGGAAAGCACTGGGCGGTGGGATGCGCCAGGCGGGTATTCTGGCGGCTGCGGGAATCATCGCGCTGGAGGAAATGCCGAAGCGCCTGCATGAGGATCATGCCCATGCGCGGCTGATGGCGGAGGCCATTGCCGCGACGGACGGGGCGCAGATAGATCTGGATGCCGTGGAGACCAACATCGTGATCTTTACGCTAAAGGGCGACGGCGATGCGGCAAGGTTTGTTCGTGATTTGAAAGAGCAAGGTTTTCTGGCGAGTGCTGTAGGCCCTCATGCAGTGCGGCTGGTCACGCATTTCGATGTCAGCCGGGAGGACTGCGAGCGGACGGCCGATGTGCTCGCGGGCATGCTGGCAGGGGTGGCGGCGTAGCCTGGGCGTGACGCGCGTTTTGGCTAGGACCGTATCGAGGAGTATGGTTCCTGCATCATGCCGATCGCATGCGGCGTGGGTGCCTGTTTGGAGATCCGTTCGTCCAACGGGGGTGCCATCGCAGTCTGAGCAATCCAGCGGGCCTTTCGATTTCATTTTGGGCACTGGCCGTTATGGCGCAGCGCATCTGACGAATAGAGGACGATGATGGCCAGTACGACCGCACTTCCTGTGGTCTCCTCGCATGCGGCGGCGGAGGGTGCCAGCATCCGCCTGGAACGTAAGCACCCGTTGGCGATCCGCTGGATGCACTGGGTGAACTTTCCGGTGCTGTTCACGATGATCTGGAGCGGTCTGCTCATCTATTGGAACGATTCCGACAACGCATACAAGTACCCGCACCGCGTGTACAGGATCGGCCTGGGGAAGGTCACGCTGTTTCGTCTCTTTCCGGAATGGTTTTACAAGGCGCTACATGTGCCGTACCACGTGACGCAAGGACTGGGATACCACTTCTTCTTCATGTGGATTTTCGCCCTAAATGGCCTGGCGTGGGTACTGTACACGTGGATCTCCGGCGAATGGCGGTTTCTGCTGCCCGAAAGGCACAGCCTGCGCGAGGCGATCCAGGTAACGCTTGTGGATTTGCGCGTGCGCAAGGGCTTGCCACGGCAGTTGAAGTACAATGCCGCGCAGCGCATTGCCTACACCTCGTGCATCCTGATGGGAGTCGGGATGCTGTTGACGGGACTCGCCATCTACAAGCCGACGCAGGCGCATTGGCTGACCACGCTGCTGGGCGGATATGAAATGGCTCGGTGGCTGCATTTCTGGATCACCATCGCGTTCCTTGGCTTTTTCGGGGTGCATGTCCTGCAGGTCATCCTGGCTGGCTGGAACAACTTCCGGGCGATGGTGAGCGGCCGGGAGGTGCAGCGCGCGGATACACCTTCGCTTGAAGCCGAAAGAGCGAGCTGGCGATGAGCGACGAACAGAGGTCCGTGGACGCTGTCGACGCAGAGGCGCAGGCAGCGAAGTCCGTCGCGGAAAGCGCGACGCCCGGAGCCGATGCTGGCGAGCAGGCGGAGGAGGCGGCACGGCCTGCGGATCCGAATGACGCGGATGATGTGCTGACGAAGCGTGTGCCCGGCCGGGAGGAGCTGGATGCAGCCGTGCTGGCGGCTTCGCGGCGGCAGACGCGGCGTGCCTTCATGGTGGCTGGTGCAGCAGCGGCGGCGGGCTACGGTTTCTATCGCTACCTCGACATGGGACCCACGGCTGATATGCAACCGGCGTTGCTGCGGTGGAGTTTGCGGTTCAATGCGGCGCTTTCGCGGGGGGTGACGCACGATCAGGTGCTGGCGCCGACGTACCCGCTGAGTCGGGCGGAGACGCTTCGGATCAACGGCGTATACGGGTTGAAGCGTACCCTCGCGCCGGAAAGCTGGCGTTTGCAGGTGGTAGGCGTTGAGGGTGCCGGTGGGAGGTCCGGCTTCACGCCGGATGTCACGGCGTGGAAGTACCGCTACACCGAGATGAAGAGCGGCGAGGACCGGGGCCACGACACCAAAGTGGCGCCGAAGGCCGGTGAGGCGGTGGCCTCGTCAGCGAAGATGGCACCAATGTCAGCGAAGGACAAAGCCGAGCAGGACGAGAACCACACAGGACGGCAGCCACGCGGCAGGGAAGAAGCAGGGGAGAGCTACAGCACGCTGCGGCCAGGCACGCCAGGGCTGCTGCTGAGGATGGAGGACCTTCTGAAGCTGCCTCGGCACGAACTTGTGACACAGTTCAAATGCATTGAGGGCTGGAGCCAGGTGGTGCATTGGGCGGGAGTACGCATGGCAGATTTTCTGGAGGCCTATCCTCCGGCAACGGTCAGCGGCAGGGAGCCGCGTTATGTGTACATGGAGACGCCGGATGGGGACTACTACAACGGGTACGACCTAAACACACTGCGGCACCCACAGGCGTTACTCGTCACAGAAATGATGGGGGAACCGCTGACTCAGTTTCATGGCGCGCCGCTGCGTCTGCATCTACCCATGAAATATGGGTACAAGCAGATCAAGCGGATCGGGCTGATCGCGTATACGAACGAAAAGCCGGATGATTACTGGACGGAGCTGGGATACGACTGGTACGCCGGGCTTTAGGGCCCTCGCGTAAAAGAGATGGTGGAGGCGGCGGGAGTCGAACCCGCGTCCGAAACGGCTGTCAGCAGAGAGCATTCATGCTTTTCCCAGGTTCATCTTTGTCTCGTAGCCGTCGCTTAGAACGGGCGAAGATGCGACGGTTACCAGCCTGATCGGTCTTATCTTTGGCGTCCAGGCGGAACTCCGCAGACCAGCCTACTGTGCGACGATCGGTACAGGCCCGTAGGCGAAGCTTGAGCGATCGGCTACTTAATTAATTAAGCAGCAAGAGCGAACTGAGGTTCGGCACTTA
>CAXTGN010000626.1:0-3262 GCA_964243455.1 uncultured Acidobacteriaceae bacterium | reverse complement strand
TGCAAGGCATCCTTTGCAACGAAGGCATCACGATCCGGCTCAGCTCGGAGTGCATCCGCCTGGAGCAGCGCGACGGGAAGTCCGTCGTCCACGTATCCTGCACGGACGGGGGCCCTGAGGTCCATGCGTCGCACATCCTGCTCGCCGTTGGCCGGAGTCCCAACACGGACACCCTGGGACTGGACGTTGCCGGCATCAAGCTGGATGGACACGGGTTTATCCCAGTCGATGACCAGCTTAGAACATCAGTACCGGGCATCTGGGCGATGGGCGACTGCAATGGACGAGGCGCCTTCACGCACACGTCCTATAACGATTTCGAGATCGTTGCCGCGAATCTGCTTGACAATGATCCACGTAAGGTCAGCGATCGGATCTCCGTCCACGCTCTCTACATCGATCCGCCTCTCGCACAGGTGGGCATGACGGAGACAGAGGTTCGCCGCCGCGGTCTTCCTGCGCTCATAGGAACTCGGCCCATGAGCAAGGTAGGGCGCGCTGTTGAGAAGGGCGAGACGCAAGGCTTCATGAAGGTGCTGGTCGACAAGACCTCGGGGCTCATCCTTGGGGCCTCCATCCTCGGAACAGGTGGCGATGAGGCGATTCACTGCATTTTGACGGCCATGTACGCAGGCAAGCCGGCAAGCCTGATCCAGCGCTCCATGCACATCCACCCCACCGTGGCCGAGTTGATCCCCACGGTCATGGGGGATCTGAAGCCATTAGTTTAGCTATCGACGAGGCTGCTTCATCCCTCTCAGGTGAGCTCTTCCAAAGCAGAATTACAGATTGGTATTCGCGTCCGGCCGCTAAATTCATTCAATCTCACAGCTGCCGTACAAACTCCACTGATCAGGGATGGAGTCCACGTCCGCACGGTCGGTCTCGGACGTCCCGTTCCCCGCAAATTCCCTGTCTGCCTCTTGCCAGCCACCGCGCCAGCAGCTTGTGGCGGTCTTGAACTCGACCACGCCCTGAAGTCGCGCCTGGTATCCAGGCCTCGTACTCATCCGGCGCCCAGACGTTCTGTTCAACCCCGTTCGATGTGCGGTAGAACTCCTCTGAGTGCGCCATGAACCCGCCTTGGAAGATGATAAAGCAAGAATGTGTCGCATTAGGGTCTGAGTAGAGCGGCCTAGGCTGTCGCACAATGCCAGAAGCAACCCTAATGTCACGTCTTTTTGTGACACATACCGCTGTGACACATGGGTATACCGCACTGATCCAAACCATTCTCAACTGACGAGAACGGCGTTTCTCAGGACTACTGTCGAGGCCCACTCAAACCGTGTTCTCTGAGTGCCTTGGCCTCTTCTCGTCAATTCAGAACGTCCAGGCGGATCGCTTGCGAGAGTGCTAATTGTCGATAGTCGCTGCGAGCGACCTAAGCTGGCGCTATGGACCCGTCGACAGGTGCAAGGCGGCGAAGTCGATTGTGAATGGCTCAGACTTCCGCAGGGCGTCAAGGCCAAGGTTCCCAGCGGCCCATACACTGGAGTTATTTCCTTTCTCCAGCAGGACCGAGATGTTGTCGATCGACACCGTCTTCTTTCCCAGGGTAAGAGTCCACGTCGGAAGCTCTAGAGCATGCAGCGTCGCCGTTCCGCCCACACCCGTTACATCGTGATCCTTCTTAATGCCATAAGCTGCGACCTCAGGGAACTCTCGCGCAAACGACTCGTTCAGAATGGTCTTCTCCGCGCCGGTGTCGAACGTGAGCGGGATGACCTTCCCCATAAACGAGCCGTGCAGAACGGGCATCGCGTCGTCGAACGTCAGCTGTTGTGCTTGCGCGCCTGGCCCGGAGGGAAATGCGAGATCAAGTTGTCCACTCGGTTCCAGCCGAATGGTTCCCAGAGCTACCGCCACCTGAATGCCGAGGAGCCCTTGCTTTTGCCTTGGCATATCGTTGAACGGAGGATTCGAGGCGGGCACCACCAAAAAGGGCACATGCTTGAGGTGGATAGGGCCGATGTCGAGCTGGTCCACATCCGCGACTTCGATCGAAACCATGCTTCCGCCGCTATCCTGAGTCTTTGTGGTTACTGGGGTGACCGTTAGGCCCATAGCGCTCGCCTCGGCATCGCTGATCACGGAGAACTCTGCGCCAGTATCAAGGAAGAAGGTAGCTTTCTGTCCCTTCACCTTGAACGGGATGTTTAGGCTCCCGTCCGTTTGCCGGCTCGAAAAGCTGACCGGATGCAGCGAAGCGACGGTCATATCTGCATTGCGGCCGATAGCCTCGAAGAACGAGCTGTCGTTCATCACCTCCGTATCCTTGGGCCGGATCGCAAGCATTGCCGCGATTTCGCCGGAAGCCTCTCGCACCTTGCCTGATCGTGTGAAATAGCCCAAGAGACGTTCATGCGCTTCAAAGGCACCGTCGCCATGTGGCGCTTGTCGGATGACTTCTCGCAGGATCTTCTCTCCCTCGTCGATTCTTCCCAAAGCGAGGTCGGCGACTCCTTTGCAGAGGAGAGACGACTTTCCTGCCCTCTCGTTGTTCAGGGCCGACAGCGCATGAGTGTTGCAGGTGTCAGGAGACTGCGCGCACGCTAAGAGCGAGGGGAGAAGGACCGATAACAGCAGCACGGAAATTACAGGGTTAATCTTGTTCATTGGGACGGTCTATCCTAACAACTTCTTCAACGCTGGCCACTTTCCAAATCCTGACAAGCTGCTTTTCCGTTAGGATGCTTCTCGGTTCGCGGCAGTCGCTCATGCACGTACCCACACCGGTTTAGTACCGACAAGTCGCACAGGGTGGAGTAACACCGGTCAGGGAGGTTCCGGTTCCAGCCCGATCCGGTCGTTGACGGCGTTCGGAGCCGTTGCTTGCAGCCCAGGTAGCGTTCGGTGGTCTGGACGGACACGTGGCCTAAATGGAACTGAATCTGTTCCAGCTCGCATCCGGCCTGATGGCAGAGGCGGGCGCAGGTTCGACGAAGATCATGCGGCGCGACCGTTCCGAAGCCACAGTCCGCTGCCGCCTTTCGGACGATGGACCAGATGACCTTGGCAGTGAAGCCGGTATTCCGAACCTTGCCGGTCTTGCCGTCCGGACGGAACAACACCCCATCAGGCAAGCAGGCTGAGCTAACCCAGAGTCAGAGGCCTCGTATGCCAGCCGGCGAACCGCAGCAAGTCGCAGGTTGATGGTCGCCGGGGCGTATCTGCGCTGTTCCAGAGCTATCCGGTACCGCGTTACGACGGTTCTGTTGAACGACAGCCCTGGCTCCGAACAGTACCAGTCGATGAAGTC
>CAXTGN010000625.1:2050-3264 GCA_964243455.1 uncultured Acidobacteriaceae bacterium | reverse complement strand
GAGATGCGGAAGAAAGTAACGATTGTGGGCGCCGGGAATGTGGGCGCGACGGCGGCTCATTGGATTGCAAGTAAAGAGCTTGCGGATGTGGTGCTGATCGATGTGGTGGAGGGTGTGCCGCAAGGTAAGGGGCTGGACCTGCTGGAGGCCATGCCGATTGAGAAGCGGGACTGCTCGATTCTTGGCACCAATGACTATGCGGACACGAAGGACTCGGACATCGTGGTGATCACGGCGGGCATTGCGCGCAAGCCGGGGATGAGCCGCGATGACCTGTTGAATACGAACTTCAAGATCATGAGTGAGGTGGTGGGCAAGGCTGTGGAGGCCTCGCCGAAGGCCATCATTATTGTGGTGTCGAACCCGCTGGATGCCATGGCGCAGACCGCGTTCAAGAAGGCCGGGCTGCCGCGTGAGCGCGTGATCGGCATGGCGGGCGTGCTGGATTCGGCGCGGTTCCGGACATTCATTGCGCAGGAGCTAGATGTGTCGGTGGAGAACGTGACGGCGTTTGTGCTGGGCGGCCATGGCGACACGATGGTGCCCTTGTCGCGGTATTCGACGGTGGCGGGGATCCCGATCACTGAGTTGATTGCGCCGGAGCGGTTGAAGGAGATTGAGGCGCGGACGGCCAATGGTGGCGCGGAGATCGTGAAGTACCTGAAGACGGGGTCGGCGTACTATGCGCCGTCGTCGGCGGCGGTGGAGATGGTGGAGGCCATTCTGAAGGACAAGAAGAAGATCCTTCCGTGCGCTGCGTATCTCGAAGGCGAGTACGGCATTAACGATGTGTATGTGGGCGTGCCGTGCAAGCTGGGCGCGAAGGGCCTTGAGCAGATCATTCAGATCAAGTTGACCGAGGACGAGCAGGCCGCGTTGAACAAGAGCGCCGAGGCTGTTCGTGAGCTGTGTAGCGTTATCGGTGTTGCGTAACGAAAATGTAAGCGTTGAAACGGCCGTGAGCTCCTTACAGCAGGGGCCCACGGCCGTTCGCCCGACGTACCGAATCATCCAGATTTTGCGGGCGATGGCGGCGCTTATGGTTGTCGCGCATCACGCGACGATTCTGCTGGCGCAGCGGGACCTGTTACCTGTGGCGAACTGGATCGCGGGCAGCTCCGGTGTCGACGTTTTTTTTGTGATCAGCGGGTTTGTGATGACGATCTCATCCAGGCCGCTGCAATCGGTTGCGCATCCGGCGCGAGTCTTTCTGG
>CAXTGN010000625.1:0-2018 GCA_964243455.1 uncultured Acidobacteriaceae bacterium | reverse complement strand
CGGCCAAGGTGGTGGTCCTGCTGCTGGTGCCGGCCGTCGCACTGAACGGCCTGGGGAGCTGGCAGCATGTGCTGTCGAGCTATGTCTTTGTGCCGTGGCTGAGCGCAGAGCGGCGCTTTGAACCCGTGGTAGTGGTGGGCTGGACGTTGAACTTCGAGATGGCGTTTTACCTGCTCTTTGCAGGGGCCCTGGCAATGCGGTGGCGGCCTGTGCTCCTCCTCACGCCCCTGTTGCTGCTGATCCCCTGGACACCCTTCCACTGGCTGTTGCCTCTGCCGCGCTGGTGCGTGTTCTACGTCAGCACGGTTCTCTGGGAGTTTGTCTTCGGCATGCTGCTAGCGACGGCAGTGCAGAAGGTGCGCCGCTGGCCGTGGTGGGTTGGGCTCATTCTGGTGGTCGTCGGGTTTGTGCCGCTGCTTACGTGGAATGCGCCGGGGGTGAGCTACTGGCGCGGTGCCATGTGGGGTGTGCCGGCGCTGGCGGTCGTGGCTGGCGCGGTGGCTCTGGAGGGCCGGTGGGGCGAGCGCAGTCCGCGGTGGGCGCTGGAGCTGGGCGATGCTTCGTACTCGATCTACCTGATCCACACCTTTGTGCTGCCGGTTGTTGGATTGTGGTTGATGCGATGGTCGCATGGATGGCCGGGGGAGATCGCCGTAGCAATGTTGGTTGTCCTGACCCTGTCGGCGTTGGCGGGGGAGCTGACGTACCGCGTTTTCGAGTTGCCCATGTTGCGATGGTTCAAAGGGCGGCGGCGAACGGCGGTGCCGGTGAATGAGTGAAGCCCTGTCCCGGGTGCCAGGACAGGGCTTCTGTATTTCGGTTGCGGTCCCCCGTTCGGGGAATGAGAAAAGAGCGACAAAGACCATAGCGGATCCCTGCGGGATGATAACCATAGACGCAGACAAGGCAGAAGCAACAACCGTGAGTCGAGGCTGCGGCTTAGCTTTGCTCTATGGAGACCGACTCCAGGACGACGTCCTTACGGGGTTTGTCGCCGGCGGCTGTGGGGAGTTTGCTGATCTTCTCCACGACATCGTAGCCCTCGGTGATCTCGCCGAAGATGGTGTGCTTGCCGGTGAGCCAGCTGGTGTCGGTGACCGTGACGAAGAACTGCGAACCGTTGGTGTTGGGGCCGGCGTTGGCCATGGCGAGCTTGCCGGGCTGCTTGAAGCTGTGCGGGCTGCCCTTGGTTTCATCGGCGAACTTGTAGCCGGGGCCGCCCATACCGGTGCCTTCGGGGTCGCCGCCCTGGACCATGAAGTTCGGGATGACGCGGTGAAAGATGGTTCCGTCGTAGAGTTTGTCGCCCTTTTTTGAGCGCGAGTTCCACTCCTTGGTGCCTTCCGCGAGGCCGATGAAATTCTTGACGGTTTCGGGGGCCTCCTGTTCGAGCAGGCGGGCTTTGAAGGTGCCCTCGGAGGTCTTGAATACGGCAGTTTTTGGCATGAGTTCTCCTTGCATGTGGTGCTACGAGAGGGTTGGATGCGGTTTTGGGGTGGTCTTTGTTGGTTTAGGGAGACAGGCTTGTGCCTTCGGCCCTCGCGCGGAAAAGACAGGGGGCCTTCGGCTTCGCTCAGGATGACGATATCTAGGGCTGTGGAGCTTTGGGCGTGGGTGCGGCTGTTCCAGGGGGTACGGCTGTGGTAGCGGGCGTTGTGGCGGGTGCGGATTGCGTCGGCGGCTCTGGAGGGATAGCCTGGCCGGGCTGCAGGACTGTGACTTTGCTGAGGGTGACCGGGGTGTAGGGCTTGTCGTCGGGGTTTCGTTCGACCCGCGCGATGGAGGCGACGAGGAGTACCGAGTGGGCGTCACACTGGCCGAAGATGGTGTAGTGGCCGTTGAGCTCGGGTTTGGCGACTTCGGTGATGAAAAACTGTGAGCTGTTGGTGTTAGGGCCGGAGTTGGCCATCGCGAGGCGGCCGGGAACGTCGAAGCGGAGCGACGGAGAGATCTCGTCGGGGATGTAGAAACCGGCATCACCCATGCCACTCGCGAGCGGGTCGCCGCCCTGGATCATG
>CAXTGN010000624.1:0-3271 GCA_964243455.1 uncultured Acidobacteriaceae bacterium | reverse complement strand
GTCGTGAGACAGGTTAGTTTTACCCTACTGATGGAGCGTTATCGTAATGGTAATTGAACTTAGTACGAGAGGAACCGTTCATTCAGATATTTGGTATTTGCAGCTGTCCGATAGGGCAATGCTGCGAAGCTATCATCTGCTGGATTATGGCTGAACGCCTCTAAGCCAGAATCCGTGCCAGAAACGATGACTTATGTCCCGCACATGTTACTTGTGTTAAAATAGAGCTTTGCTCGTGAACCAAACTAGGTGGATTGGGCTCTTGGCGCGGAAATGTGTCGGGGGTTTGTCTACGAATTGCAATCATGATATGCGCGGGGGTGAATCCTTTGTAGACGACTTGAATGGGAACGGGGTACTGTAAGCAGTAGAGTAGCCTTGTTGCTACGATCTGCTGAGGTTAAGCCCTTGTTCTAAAGATTTGTTCAACTTTTGTTGAACTCTTTTTTCTTCTTCTTCTTCCTACCCGGGGGTTCCTTCAGGGCCGGTGAGAAAAGCCTCGAAAGACCTTAGGCTGTGGGCTTGGGTCGGGCTGGTTCAGGGCCGGGCATTGTGAAGGTTGGGGGACTGGTGGGATCCTTCAGGGCCGGGCAGAGTTCTGTGTCTTCAGGGCCGGTAGGAAAGGGACTTGTGTCTGGTCCTGGTTGACCGCACCAGAGCTGACCAGGACCAAGATGTGGGTCTGAATGCGGTGAGTCCTGCATCCACGGCCATAGGACTCTGAAAGCACCGCATCCCGTCCGATCTGCGCAGTTAACCAGAGTGCCGCCTAGTTAGTACCACGGTGGGGGACCACGCGGGAATCCTGGGTGCTGTGGTTTTGTTTGTCTGTTTTATTGTTGTCAGTTGTCTGAGGTTTTGTTTGCCTGATATTTGAGTTGTCCTATTTCTCGGTCTGCCCGAGTTTCTGCTTGCCCAATTTTCTAGTTTTCCCGGTTTCCCATTGTGCCGGATTCCTGATTCTACCCAATTTCTGGTTTGCCCAATTCTCAGACTTGTGCCCTATATTCATTTTTGAGTTTGCCCAATTTTTGATCCGAGTTTGGGATTGGGCAAGTTCAAAAAATTGGGCGTTAACCGGAGATCGGGCAGATTGAAATTTGGGCAAACTCAAAAAATTGGGCAGCTGGGGGAATTGGGGAATTGGCCAGATTGAGAAATTGGGGCGACATGGAAATTTGGGCAACCTCAGAAATTGGGCAGATTGGGGGACCAAATCGGGCGCTTGATTTGCTTCCCAGACGCATTTGGATGGTCGGGTGTGGGTCCCAACAGTGCCCAATTGCCCAATTACCCCAAAGGCCACCGTGCCTGGTTGCCGATGTTCGCGGAACGCTGGCTTGCGAAATGCTGACGCTGCGCAAAACACTGGCTCCTGCCAAACGCTGACATTTGCATAACCCTATAACATTGTGCAAAATGCTGACATGGTGCGAAATACCTAGATTGCAAAATGCTGACATTCCAAAATGCTAGTGTTGTGCCAAATGCTGACACTTCGCAGAATGCTGATGCCAAATGCTGACGCTGGCTGCGAAATGCTGACATTGCGAAATGCTGGTATTGCGAAATGCTGACATTTTACGAAATGCTGACACTGCGAAATGCCGGCATCATGCCAAATGCTGACACCTGCGAAATGCCGGAGTGCCGAATGGGGACCTGCGAAATGCTGACACTGTGCGAAATGCTGACGCTGGCTGCCAGATGCTGATTCCTCCAAAATGCTGATCCGAAATGCTGACAGTGCAAAATGCTGGTCATGCCCCAAATGCTGATCCGAAATGCTGACATGGTGCAAAATGCTGACATCTTGCGAAACGCTGAACTTGCGAAATGCTGACGTCTGAAATGCTGACACTGGCTGCCAAATGCTGACCTCCGAAATGCTGACATTACGCAAAATGCTGATGCCCCAAATGCTGACATCATCCAAAATGCTGACATTATTCGAAATGCTGACATTGTCCGAAATGCAGACATCCGAAATGCTGACATCGTCCCAAGTGCTGATGTTACGAAATGCTGACATCCCAAATGCTGACCTGCGAAATGCTGACATGCCAGACGCTGGAGTGCAAAACGCTGGCGTTGGCAAGATGCTGATACTTGCCAAGTGCTGACACTGCCAAATGCTGGTTCTTGCGACATGCAGAATGTGAACCACTGAGTCAAACTCCAAATTAGCCATGGGTGCCAAAATCAGGCTCCAAAAATCAGATGCCAGCAGGCTGGCTATGGCTGCCAGATTGGGTGCACCTGCCAAATTAGGTGCCAAATTTGCTACCCAGACACCCTTGACTGCCAACCTCAACCTGACTTTGTATTGTTTCCACACATGTACATTGCCGGATTTTTCATCCAACTGCTGCAATGCTGGACTGCCCAATTGCCCAATTTGCCAAATGCTGCATATGTCCAAATGCTGACTTTGGGCTCAAATGCTGACTCAGCATATCATCATGTTGCAGAATGTCTCTGAAAATTTGGAGTCCCCAAAAGCACAAACGTGTTTGTTGTGGACAACACACTTTTCGCACCTCGAATTTGCGGATACCGAACCTCCCCTCAAAAAATAGTCGGAACTATACTTTATGGGGGCAAGTGTGGGGGCACCAAGGTTGGGAAGTGTGATCAGCTGCTCTGGCAGTTGGATCTACTGTCCATTGAGGTACCATCGGACTGTTCTGCCTTCTTATTGATGGCTCACGGAGGGTTTGTGTTGCGCAACAGGGGGTCAAACTTGACGGGGGGGCCATTGGTGCTTTTCGAGGGTTGATTCACGGTCAGTTTTACCTGTTCCGAGTTTCATTGATGGATGCTGGATCTACCAGTGGTGTACTGGCTTGGGATGGTAGAATACGGACAGCCAGCTGGTCTACAGAGCCTGAGGAACGGGGAAGGGGGTTGAGCGGCCGCAAGGTGCAGTTCCCCTTTGGACCTAGTACACTCTCTCAGAACAGCCTAGTCCGAATGCAATCCTGTCCTTGCCGACAGGTTTGCTGGCGAGTGTTGTGGATGTGCTTGCCTATTGGCCATATCTGTCGCAGTTAGCTAATTGGGGAACCGCCTGGATCTGGTTGTCGAGTCTCATGATTCCGACCGGTTCACGGTAGTCCTCGCCTAGGTCGGTGATTCCAGTCCGCGATGACTGGAAGATCCTCGACCGAAGGTTGTGAGTTCGGGGCACAAGGAAGGCTGTTAACGGGGAGCCGCTTGAGGGAGACAGGTTGCTTGCGACTGGTGGGCTCGGGTGTCTTGTCGGCAACAG
>CAXTGN010000623.1:0-3273 GCA_964243455.1 uncultured Acidobacteriaceae bacterium | reverse complement strand
GACAAACGGGCCCACATGAACGTGTTCTCGGTCATCAAAGACGAATTCATTCCTGAGCCCTATCCCGCGTGGACGGCCGTAGGGGTGACGGAGCTCGTGACGGACGGGCTCGCGGAAATACAAATGGTCGTTCACCTCGGGGCTCTCGAGTCCTCGCGGGATGGTTCGTTCACCTGATTATTGCCGCAGTTATTGCCGGCAAGATCACACAAGGGCATTACATTATGAGCTCGAAAATCCTCGCCTTCGTTGGGTCAACCTTGATGCTCGTCGGGTCCGCTCAGGCGCAAACCGCCGCGAGTACAGATCCGGCCGCCGTCAAGGCTGGCACTTACTCCGTGGAGCCGCGGCATACGCGCGTCCTGTTCGGCGTGTCCCACTTCGGGTTTTCAACCTGGTATGGCGATTTCAGCAACGCCAGCGGCACGTTGACCCTCGACCCCAAGCAGCCACGTGCCAGTCGGTTGGACATCACCGTGCCGATCAGTTCGGTGTCGACTACTAACTCCCAGCTGGATGGTGAACTGAAGAGCGCTGACTGGTTCGACGCGACGAGGTTTCCAACAATGCGGTTCGTCTCACGCAGCGTTCTACTCACTCGCCGGGGTCAAGCGGATGGCATCACCCGCCCCGTGACCCTCCATGTCAAGTTCCACGGTGCCGGCTCGAACCCGCTCGACAAAGCCTACACTGCCGGCTTCGACGCGAGCGGCGTCATCCGTCGCAGCCAGTTCGGCGTCGCCAAGTATGTGCCGATGGTCGGCGACGAAGTCGAGCTGATCCTGAGCGGCGCTTTCGTCAAACCCGCTGCGTAATCCGGCACGGCGGCCCACGAGCGGCCGGAGACGGGGTCCGCGGTGCACGAACACCCGAGGTGGCGCACATCAGCGCCGCACTGCCCCATCGTCGCGCTGCCTCAACAAATACGAAGTGGAATGATCCGTGTCCGACACTCAGCCTCTCTTACTTGTCACTGGCGCTGGTGGCCAGCTCGGCCAGCTCGTCGTTGATCATCTTCTCCGAACTATTCCCGCCGCACAAATCGTCGCGATAGTCCGAAATGAAGCGGCAAGGCGCCGGGCATCGGCGCTGGGCCTGCGAGCGCTGTACGCCGATTACGACAACCCTGGAACGCTGGACGCAGCTTTTAAAGGCGTCGGCCGTGCGCTGCTCATCTCGTCGAACTCTATTGGGCGACGCGTCGCGCAGCACCAAAATCTCATCGAAGCATCAAAGCGCGCGAACGTTGGTCTTGTTGCGTACACCAGCGTTCTGCATGCGGATGGATCGCTACTAGGACTGGCCGGCGAACATCGGGAAACCGAGGCTCTGCTACGAACATCCGGCGTTCCGTTCGCGCTGCTTCGTAATGGCTGGTACACGGAGAACTACACCGCAGGAATACCTGCGGCGCTCGCGCACAATGAGCTAAAGGGCAGCGCCGGCGAGGGTCGTATCGCGTCGGCGTCTCGGCAAGACTACGCTGAGGCTGCAGCAGCCGTGCTGACCACCGCGGAAAACCTTTCCGGCCGGGTTTTCGAACTTGCGGGGGACAGCGCCTACACCTTACGGGAACTGGCGGCGGAGATCACGAGGCAGTCGAGTAAGGCGATCGCCTACAAGGATTTACCGGAGACAGAGTACCGCTCAGAATTGCTGAATGCAGGAGTCGCAGATGGTATCGCGTCATTGCTTTCTCAAAGTGATTTCGCTGCATCCAAAGGCGCTCTATACGATGAGGGCAGGCAGCTTAGCAGATTGATCGGCCGACCGACGACGTCTCTGGCGGCCAGTGTCGCTGCGGCGTTAGAGTGACAGCTTACGACAAGCCCGCCGTCGAACATTCGTTGCCGCATGACAAAGCATGCAATGTTCTGGCTCAGCCTTTCACCGCCCCGCCCCTTCAATCGACGGGGGCGCGGACAGCTGGAAGGCTCGAAGTCTTCCTGGCTGGAGCCGGCGAGGCGCCGTTGCCATCCCGCCGGAGCAACCCCTCGTGAAAGTGGCCGAGTCGCCCAGATTAGCCGCCAACGATGATTGACTTCAGAGCCCTGGAATGGGCGTTGCTCGTCGACGCTCACGGCAGTTTTCGTAGAGCGGCTCAGATCCTCGACGTCAGACCGTCCGTTGTCAGTCGCCGTATTCGGGCACTTGAGGACGCTATCGGTGTGAGCGTCTTCCAGCGACGCATCCAAGGCGCAGATCCCACGATCGCAGGACGTCGAGTCCTCTCGCGTGCTCAACTAATAGTTGATGAGGTCAACGACTTGCTTCGTAGTGCTGGGCGGAGCGGCGCGGGCGTTGAAGGCGTCCTCTGTGTCGGGGTGGTCTCGTCCTTTGCGGGCGGAACGGCGCGCGAGCTGCTGAGTGCGTTCCTTGCCGTGCATCGTGAAGTCGACCTGCAGGTCGTGGAAGGCTCACCGCGCGACCACATCAGCAAGGTTCGGGCGCTCAAGATGGACGTCACCTTCGTCGTCGGAACGCCGCCGGCGCCTGGATGCGTTGTCGAACCCCTCTGGTCCGAGCCAATCCTGGTAGCACTCGGCAGCGATCATCCGCTCGCCGTGAAGGATGTGATCCAATGGTCGCAGCTCGCCTCTCAGCGCTTCATCGTCAGCAAGACCGAACCGGGGCCTGAGATCCACGACTATGTGGTCAGGCAGCTTTCCGCGCTCGGCATACACCCCATCATTGAAGCCCGGCCAGTAAGGAGGGACGGCTTAATGGCTCTGGTCGGGCTAGGCCGCGGCGTGAGCCTCGTGGGAGCGGCCGAAGCCGGCGTATCTTATCCGGGGGTCGCATTCCGGCTCTTGGCGGGCGAGATGCTGCCGTTCAGCGTGATCTGGTCAGAACGGAACGATAATCCGGTTCTCAGGCGTTTCATGAGTTCATCCCGTGCTCACCTGGGAACGCTTGTCCGTGGGGCCGCGCTGAGTTCTCCGCAGAGGTTGGACCCGCCCGGCGGGCTGCTGCAAACCCCCGTTCCGCTGCCATGAACCTCGCCAGCATGGGGGCAACGAGCTTAACCGCTTCGACTGGCACATCGCTGGCAGCCTCACGGCCTAGCGCGGCCGCGTAAGCTACCAGATCACGGTGAACCTGGGCTGGCAGGTCTACGGTGAGCCGCACCGGCTTCTCATCGAGGAAGCGCCCGAGCTTCAGCTTCACCACCGTACTCTCCATCACCCTTCGTAAGGCTCCATCACGAGGTCGCGGGTCACGATCACGCGGACCGGGAACCCCGGCCGCACGGTAATCGTCGGCTGAACCTGC
>CAXTGN010000622.1:0-3275 GCA_964243455.1 uncultured Acidobacteriaceae bacterium | reverse complement strand
AAGATCTGCTCGCCCAGGTTCGCCGCGACGGCACGTGTCCCGAAGCGGATCAGCGGCCGTATGGTCGAGAGCTGGCAGCGCAGTCGCGGCCGAAACGGGCGGGCCAGCAGCGCGCCGATCAGTATGTAGAGGCCGCTCGCCGAATATCCGACGACCAGCGCCCACGCCCCTGCTCCGGCGGCCGCGAGGCCGAGCCGGGTCAGCGCCGCGGCCAGTGTCGCGAACACGTTGACGGTCGCGATGCGTCCGTACTGCAGCTCCCTGTTCATGATCGCCAGCGGGATCAACGCGACGCCGACGAGGGGCTGCTTGACCGCGATGACGAGAAGATACCGGGCCATCCCGGATACGCCGTACGCCGCCTCGATCCAGGGCGCCGCGAGCAGGGTGAGCGTGCTCACCGTCAGGGCCGACCCGACGACGTACCAGAACAACGTGTCGAGCTGCAGTCGGGTCACCGACCGGACCTGTATCAGTGCCTCGCTGATACCCAGTCCGTTCAGCGCCTCGATGATCATGCCGAACGAGACGACGAGCGAGGCGACACCGACCTGCTGCTTGGTCAGGTAAAGCAGCATCACCAGGATCGTCGAGAAGTCGATGACCTTGGCGATGACCGTAGCACCACCGAGCCAGTTGAAGCCGCGGCCGAGACGTCGGTGATAGCTGTCCATGCGCTGGCGCTCGCGACGGATATGCGTCCGGTTGCGGCCCTAGTCGGCCTCAGCCGGGGGCAGAACCCAGGATCTGGCGCGGATCAGATACACCAGCCAGCGCCAGGACTGCCACATCCAGGTGCGGCCCTGCACGGCGCCCCAGTGGCCGGGCTCCGACGACCCCGAGCGGAGCCGGTCGGCGAGGATATCGACGATCCTGTGCGCCCGAGCCTGCCAGGTGAAATCCCGACTTTCCGACAGCGCCGTCGCGGCGAGCCGCTTCGCGCGCATCGTGTCCTGCGTCAGCGCGGTGATCCCGTCGACCAGCGAGTCCGGACAGTCCGGGATACAGAGGAAGGCATTCTCGTCATGTCTCAGGACCTCTCGTACGTCGGGCGTGGCGCCGGCGAGGATCGGTCGGCCCGAGGCCATGTAGAAGAACAGCTTCAACGGCAGCACCGTCGAGCCGAACGCGGCGAGCGGCTTCCAGGAAGGTGGGATCAGCAGGACATCGGCCGCGAAGATGTACTGGGGCAACATCTCCGGCGATTGCCAACGGACGATCCTGACGTTGGCGACCGGGCTTGCCATCGTCTCGATCGGGCCCTCGCCGTACGAGCCGACCAGGATGAACACGAGATCCGGTAGTCGCCGCGCCGCCTCGATCACCAGGGCGAGGCCCTTCTTGTGATTGAGCCGTCCGGTATAGACGACCGTTCTCCTTCCATCGAGCACGCCGATCGCCCGCTTGGCGGCTTCCACCGGGAGCGGCGTTACCAGACGCTGTGGCTCATATCCGTTGTGGACGCAGCGCAGCTTGCTCTCCGGAACGCCGAGGCTCAGGTATTTTTTTCTCGTATAGTCGGAGTGACAGATGTTGATCAGAAACCTCTTGTTACAGATGAGGTGATAGATCCAGAGCTGGAGCGGTGGGATCTGGTCCGGCCACGGGCGGTAATGATCGAACGCGACGGGCTTTCCGAACAGCATCGCCATCCACGCGCATGACCAGGGTCAGCCCGCAGCATAGATGTCTCAATGCCGCGGGCCGCACCGGTGCATAGGCACGTACGATCGGCAAGCCGGCCAGCGCCGCGGCCGCGGCGGGAGCGGTGCTGGCCGGCAGCGGCACGTGGAGCCAGGATCGCGACGACAGCGGCGCGAGATATCGTGCGGTCGTTACGAAGACCTCGGCGTCCGCCTCGTCACTGGGTAAGACGTTCTCGAAGGCGAAAAGGATTTTCATCGACGATGCCAAGGCGACGAGACGATCATGATGAACCCTGCTGTCCTGATTTCCCAGACCGCGATGGAGGAGGGTCGTCTAGCGCAGGCGCACCCTGCTGAACAGTAGGCGGGCGGATGCGGCTCCGTGATTGACCGTACGGCATCAGCGGCTAACCTGCGTCTTCCGGCACTGTTCGGCGCGATGTTCGGTGTTACATGCGGCGACGTCCGGCACGGCGCCCAACCGGTTAGAGGCTCTCATGCAGCGCGTCCTCGACATCAGCTTCGCGCGGCGCGGATGGTTCGCCGTCCTGGTCTGCACGTTGCTGGTCACTCCGTTCTTCTTCGTTACCATACCACCGCTCACGGACGTGCCGGGACACATGGGAGGCTCTGCTGCCGCGGTCTATGCCGCGAGCGATCCGACCTTCGCCCGCCTCATGGGGTTCCACTGGCATCTGGTTCCGAACCTGGGCGCCGACCTCATCGTGTCCATGCTCCGGCGGGTCGTCGGCATCACCGGCGCCTACTGGCTGGTCGCGGCCCTCATCCCGCCGCTGCTCGCGGCGGGTATCCTGATGATCTCCCGAATCCTCAATCCGCACGGTGCGGCAGCAATCTGCTGGGCGCTCCTCTTCATATACTGCTTTCCGTTCAATTACGGCTTTCTCAACTACATGCTGGGGGTCGCGCTCTCGCTCATCGGCTTCGCCGTCTGGATGCTGCTCGACGACCGTCCAGTTTCACGTGAAGCCGCGACCTGGATCGCCGTGCCGCTGCTGTTCCTGTTCCACGTGGTCGCCGGCTGCCTGTTCGTGCTGTTCATCGGGTCACGGGAGTTCGAGTCGTTGCGCCGGCAGGGACGGCTCCGTGCACTCCCGCGCCGGATCCGCCCATTGCTGTCGTCGGTCATGATCATCCTGCTCTGGCGGCTGAGCACCCAGTCCTTCGCCGGGAAGAACGCGATCAACTTCAAGGGAAAGCTCAATGCCCTGGTCATGCTGCTGCGGGACCAGAATTTCCTGCTCGACGTGGGCTCCCTGATCGCGGCGCTGGCGGTTTTCGTCATCGGCTGGCGAAGCGGCGCGCGCCCGCATCGCGCCGTCGCGCCTGCCGTCCTCTTGCTGATCCTGCTGTTCGTCACCCTCCCCAACTCCCTGAGCAGTTCCGAATACGCCGATGAACGCCTGCTCCCCCTGATCCCGATGCTGGCCTTCGCGACCCAGGATTGGAGTCGCGTCGATATCCGATTGGCGCGTCTGGTCGCGATCTCCGGGATGGCTCTGCTCGTCGTGCGCCTCGGCTTTACTCTCGCGGGCTTCATCGCCTACGACGCGCGCTTCTCGTCCGAGATGGCGGCACTCGATGATATCCCCGACCACAGCCGTGTGC
>CAXTGN010000621.1:415-3279 GCA_964243455.1 uncultured Acidobacteriaceae bacterium | reverse complement strand
GAAGGGTGAGCTTGCGGACCGGTGTGTAGCCGAGGGAGTCTGTAAGCGGGCGGGCATACATCGCGGCGAGCAGGCGCAGGTAGTAGAAGCAGGCGATGCCGGAGTTCAGCAGGCCGATCAGAGCCAGCCAGATGTAGCCGCCGCTGACAGCCGCGGAGAAGGCATAGAACTTGCCGAAGAATCCGCCCGTGAACGGAATGCCGATGAGCGAGAGCAGGAAGAAGGCGAGCAGGCCCGCCAGCACGGGTTTGCGCCCGGCAATGCCGGTGAAGTCGTCGATGGTGCGGGCACCCTCGGCGTAACCGGAAAGCTCGGTGAGGACGAGGAAAGCGCCGACGTTCATGGCCGCATACGCAGCGGTGTAGAAACAGGCGGCTGCTACGGCTGTCGGTTCGGCTGCCGTAAACGAGGCGAGCAGATATCCGGCATTGGAGATGGACGAGTAGGCAAGCATGCGCTTGACGTCGC
This sequence comes from uncultured Acidobacteriaceae bacterium, assembly GCA_964243455.1. Lineage (GTDB taxonomy): Bacteria > Acidobacteriota > Terriglobia > Terriglobales > Acidobacteriaceae > Granulicella. Next base: position 2,811 of record CAXTGN010000621.1, on the reverse strand, counting down.
GTTGGAGCAGCGCCCCTAGATTGCCGATGCACATGGAGGCGACGGCGAGGATGTAGATGAGGACAACCCACTCGCGGTGCAGGCCGGGAGTGGCGTTGAAAAGGAAGCGCAGCAGGACAGCGAAGACCGCGGCCTTGGGGGCAGTGGACATCAGCGCGACGACCGGGGCAGGAGCACCCTGGTAGACGTCAGGAGTCCAGACGTGGAAGGGAGCGGCGGAGACCTTGAAGCCGAGACCGATGAGGACCATGGCGACCGCGAGCAGGCCCATGCGCGGCGTGGCGGTGTGGGCCATGCCGGCGGCGATGGCAGAGATTTGCGTGGAGCCGGTCGCACCGAAGCAGAGGGCGATGCCGTAAAGGAAAAACGCCGTGGCGAAGGAGCCGAGCAGGAAGTACTTGATGGAGGCTTCGGAGGCCGTGGCCTGGCCCTTGCGGAAGCCCGCGAGAATGTAGGTCGAGATCGAGGAGATCTCCAGCCCGATGAAAACCATGAGCAGTTCGACGGAGCAGGTCATGAACATCATGCCTGTCGCGCCGAAGAGGACAAGGGCGAAGTACTCGCCGGCGTGGGATGTGGGCCCTTCGAAATAATCGAGCGAGGCGAGCAGGACAGCAAGAACGATGGCCGCGATAAGGAGGTGGAAGAAGACCGAGAACTCGTCCATCGAGACAGTCTGGAAGAACGCACCGAGCGGTGCGCCGCCCTCGCCATCGATCCACAGGTGCTGAAACCAGGCGCCGCCGCCTGCGGCCAGGGTGCCGAGGATCGCCAGCCAGCCGAGGCCCTTACGCGAAGTGTTCTGGGGCAGCATGGGTTCGGCGAGCATGACGAGGATGCCCGTGACCGTAAGGATGATTTCGGGCAGAATAGCGAGAAGATTCGCGGGCATTAGTAGCGGGCTCCTTTGTTGAGCTTCGGAGCGGGTTTGCCTTGCGCGGCGGCGGCGAGGGTCGGGTCCAGAAAGGCGCCGGGCGCCGTCTGGGCGGGCCGGCTGTAGGTCTCCGTTTCAAGATGGCGGACACGATTGCCTTCGAAGCGGTCGGGCTTGTCGGCGGTGAGCGTGCCATAGCCATCGATGGAGCGCATCCAGTAGGGCGAGAACAGGCCCATGCAAAGGAACAGCGTGACGAAGGGCCACAGCGTGAGGTGTTCGCGGAGGTTGAGGTCGTAGCCGGCCACCTCCTCCGAGCGCAGGCCGAAATCCCCGTAGAAGACACGCTGAATCATGGAGAGCGCATATCCGGCGGAGAAGATGACGCCTGTTGTCGCGACCGCGCTCCACAGGATGTGGTGCCCGATCGTGGAGGCAAAGGTCCCGGAAAGGATCAGGAACTCACTCACAAATCCGTTGAGCATGGGCAGGCCGACCGCGGCGAGCGAGGTGATGACGAACATGGTCACCATCCAGGCGTGCTTGCTGGCCAGTCCGCCGTAGTCACGCATGTCGTAGGTGCCGTACCGCTCGTAAAGCAGGCCCATGAGGGCAAAGAGGGCGGCGCCGATGAGCGACTCGTTCAGTATTTGGAAGACACTGCCATCGAGTCCAGCGACGGAAAAGCTGTACATGCCGAGAACGATGAAGGACACGTGGCTGAGCAGGGAGAAGGCACCGAGCTTCTTGAGGTCGTTCTGGACCAAAGCCATGAGCGCGCCGTAGACGATACCGATAGCGCCGAGGGCAATCATGAGCGGGGCAACGTGGCGGGATTGCTCCGGGAAGATACCGAAGCTGAAACGCAGGATGGAGTAGAGGCCGAGCTTGCCGGCGAGCACCATCACGACCGCGGTGGGCGCCTCCTGGACGGCTTCCGAGAGCCAGCCGTGCAGCGGGAAGATGGGTGCCTTGACGCCGAACGCAACGAGAAAAGCGAGGGAGCAGAACCAGAGGGCGCTCGCGTTGGGCGAAATCTTGTGCGTGACCGCCAGGGTCTGCAGCACGGCGAAGTCGAAGGTCCCGGTGCGGGCGTAGAGCCAAATAAAGGCGACCAGCAGGATCGCCGAGGGAATGAAGGCGTAGAGAAAGAACTTGAGGGCGGCGCGGCGGCGGTTTTCGGTGCGGCCGAAAGTCGCGATCAGGATCGTGAGGGGAACAAGCGAGAGCTCCCAAAAGCCGTAGTAGAGAAACAGGTCGAGCGATGTGAAGATGCCGATCATGGCAACCTGCTGTAGCAGGAACAGCGTGAAGAAGAGCTTCGTGCGGGTGTTGATGACCTCCCAGCTGACCAGGACCCCGATAGGGGCGAGGAAGCCGGTGAGGACGACGAGCCACATGGAGAGGCCGTCGATGCCCAGGTGGTAATGGATGTTGGGGTTGCGGATCCAGGAGGCGTTCTGCTCGAACTGGAAGCCGGGTGCGCCGTAGAGGAAATGCGCGGGCAGATGAAGGGTCATCA
>CAXTGN010000621.1:0-405 GCA_964243455.1 uncultured Acidobacteriaceae bacterium | reverse complement strand
CGGAAGTAGGTGGGCAGGTGCAGCGTGAAAAGAAGGGTGAGCAAGGTGATGGCGAGTGCGACGATGTGATGCGTTTTGCTCCCGTCGCGCTCAGGGAGCAGGGCGAGGAGGATCGCGCCGACGAGCGGGGTGAGGAGGAGCAGCGTGAGGATGGTGTGGTCGATGTTCATTTTGCTAGCTGACCGCTTCGTCCGAGGGGTTCCCCGCGCGGACTAAGAGCGGCCATCCTCCTGTTCCAGGATTGCGGGTCCGTAGGCGTTGTCGATGAGGGCTTTCCAGCCGCCGTCCGCTTGCTTGCGAAAGACCACGGTGGCGACGAATGTTTGCGGGTCCTGATCTTCCCCGGTGAGTTCCCAGCGGGAGATGAAGAGGGCGATGCCGTCGGCTTCGAGGGTATGGGTTTGC
>CAXTGN010000620.1:0-3280 GCA_964243455.1 uncultured Acidobacteriaceae bacterium | reverse complement strand
TACTGAGCCCGCCCGGAACCGTGCTGCTCCTGTTCCACGAGCCGGCGCCCGATCTCATAGTTCGTCTGTACTTGCAGAAGGTCAACGCCGCGGGAGACGGCTTGCCTAGCCGACACGATCAGGGCACGAACGCCTGTATAGAGATCCGTAACCGCCGGTTTCCCCCTCATGGGCCAAGTATAAGAGGACAATATGTTCGGAGAACGAGCCGAGAGAAGAGCAGCAACATGGCAAGGCAGAGTGCAGGTCTTTTGATGTTCCGGAACACGCATCATGGTCCGGAGGTGCTGCTGGTCCATCCGGGAGGCCCGTTCTGGGCCAAAAAGGACGAGGGTGCATGGACCATACCCAAGGGTGAGCCGGCCGAACGCGAAGAGCTCCTCGATGCAGCACAACGCGAGTTTTCGGAAGAGACCGGCTTTCACGCGAATGGCCCATTCAACGATTTGGGCACTATCGTGCAGGCTGGAGGGAAGAAGGTGACGGCCTGGTCGTTCGAAGGGGACTGCGATCCTGCGGCCCTCAGGAGCAATGTATGCGAGATCGAATGGCCACCTCGCTCGAAGAGGACCATTCAAATTCCAGAAGTGGATCGCGGGGCCTGGTTCCCGCTGTCGGAAGCGAGGAGGCGCATCTTGAGGAGCCAAGTCCTTCTGATTGACAGACTGGAAGAGGTCCTCAACCGCGAACGGCACCAGACTCATCTCCGGGGGTGAACAGCTGTATAGGCTCAGCCGCCTCTCGAAAGTTGCTCAGACCGACCCCTACCAGACGGTAGAGCTGCGCCGGAGGAAGTGAGACGCGCTCTCGAAGTCTCAGGGCTATGGTGGTCAGTTCTTCCTTGCTCGCTGGAGGCGCGATGCAGGTCAGGCTGCGTGTAAGCACGGCGAAGCCGGCAGTCTTGAGCTTCAAGACCACAGTGCGGGCCTGACGGGGATCTCGGCGCGAAGCCGTCCAAACTTTCTCGGCTAGGCGCTTGATGATCTCTTCGGTTGCGGTAAGCGGAATGTCTTCGGGAAATGTGTCCTCGGCGGAGATGGACTTCACGGGCCGATCCGAGACCACCGGGCTGTGGTCAATGCCGCGGGCAAGCTCGTAGAGTCGCAATCCGTAACGACCGAACTGAGCCTCTAGGTCTTCGGCTGTGTGCGCGGCGAGGTCGCCCACCGTGCTGACGTTCAGCTGCTGCAGTCTGGATTCGGTTACTTTGCCGACCCCTGGGATGCGCCCAACGGGAAGCGGCACGAGAAAGCTCTCGACGTCCTTGGGCTGGACCACGAACAGGCCGTCTGGCTTACGCCAGTCGGATGCGATCTTGGCCAGGAACTTGTTCGGCGCTACGCCTGCGGAGGCTGTGAGGTGGAGCTCTTCGCGGATTTGGTGCCGTATGGCTTGAGCGACGCGCGTGGCTGTGGGCAGCCCGGTCTTGTTCTCGGTGACGTCGAGATAGGCCTCGTCGAGCGAGAGCGGCTCGATCTGGTCCGTTTGGCGCTGGAAGATCTCGCGAACCTCGCGTGAGACCGCCTTATAACGAGGAAAGTCCGGAGGCACAAACACCGCTTCCGGGCAGAGGCGCTCAGCACGAACCGCGGGCATGGCAGAGCGGACACCGAAGGTCCTGGCCTCGTACGAAGCGGCACACACGACGGACCTGGCTCCCCGGTACGCAACCACAACCGGCCTGCCGCGCAGTGCCGGGTCGTCGCGCTGCTCGACCGAAGCATAAAACGCGTCCATGTCGACGTGAACGATCTTGCGCTGGACGTCCATGGTGAGGCTCCAAGCTGTGGAAAGAGGGGTACTTATCTCGAGAGTCTTTGTATTTCCTTCGCCTATACTAAACCTCGAGGAAAGAGAAACGATGCCCTCGCTCGCACTTGATCTCGTCGCACAGCCCACGGCCGCTTGCCCCAATTGTGGAACCCCGGTACCCCTGACGGAAGCCTTGGCTGCGCCTTTGCTGGAAGCGACCCGAGCCGAGTACGAGAACAAGCTCAGGGCTCAGAAAGACGCTTTCCAAAAGCACCAGCAGGAGATTGAGCGGAGGGAGCGCGCCGCCGAGGAAGTCAGGGAGCAGCTCGAGAAGCGCGAAGCGGAGCTGAAGCGCAAGGCGGACGAAGCCCGTGCCGAGATCGGAACGCAAAGGGCACAGCTTGCGGCCGAGGTCGCGCGGCAAACCGAAGCCGCGGTTGCGAAGCAATTGGCCGAGCGGCTTGCGGTCGAGAAGAAGCTGATTAGTGAAGACGAACAGCGACGTGCAGCCCACCGTTTTGCGGATGAGCTTGCAGAGCATGATCGTGCTCAGAAGGAGCAGGCGGAGCGCATCGAACGTCTCCAGGCGAAACTCACCGCTTCGCAGACTGCCGAAGCCGAGCTCAAACGGCGTGAGCAGGAATTTCAGGACCGCGAGCGCGAGCTCCCGTTGCGGATCGAGCAGGAAGTGAGTGGCCGCCTGGATCAGGTGCGCGCAACGGCCGCCAGCGAGGCTGAGCAGCGGCTAAGCCTGCAGCTGAGTGACAAAGACCGCACCATTCGTGACCTCGCCACGAAGTTGGAAGAAGCCAGTCGCAAGGCTCAGCAGGGATCCCAACAGGCACAGGGCGAAACGTTGGAGCTTGTGCTCGAAGATCAGCTTCGGCGTCACTTTCCCTTCGACGAACTGCAGCCAGTGCCGAAGGGAGAGTTCGGCGGTGACACGCTCCATGTTGTGCGTGATAGCTCCGGCCGCGAGTGCGGCCGCATTCTTTGGGAGTTCAAGCGCACTAAGGTCTGGCAGGCCGGCTGGCTTCCGAAGCTCAGGGGCGATCAGCGTAGCGCTCGCGCGGACCTGGCTGTGCTTGTGACGCAAGCCATGCCACCCGACGTTCAGCACTTCAACGAAGTAGACGGTGTGTGGGTGTCCTCTCTTGGCTGCACGCTGCCGGTGGCGACAGCGCTGCGGGCTTCGCTTGTTCAGTTAGCGGGCCAGCGGCGCAATGCTGAAGGTCAGCAATCCAAAAGCGAACTCGTGTATGCCTACCTGACCGGCCCGCAGTTCCGGGGCCGCATTGAGGCAATTGCAGAGCGGTGGTCGGAGATGCAGAAGGATCTGGCGGACGAAAAGAAAGCGACTCTCAAGCGCTGGGCTAAGCGCGAATCACAGCTGAACACACTTCTCGAGTCGACGGCCGGGATCTATGGAGATCTGCAAGGAATCGCGGGGCGTGATCTGGCAGAGATCCAGGCACTTGGGGACACGCTGCTGCTCACAAGCGAGAACTAACACTGCGTGTGCGACAGG
>CAXTGN010000619.1:0-3284 GCA_964243455.1 uncultured Acidobacteriaceae bacterium | reverse complement strand
CAGAACATGCCCCATCGAGTAGTCGTCGTCTGAGTAGTTCATCAGGCTGGTGAAAGAGCTACCAACGTTGTGTGCAACTCCTTTGAGGACCTTGACTCTGGGCATACGGAATTCCAATCGAAGTGTTCGGCCTGATTCTAATTGCCTGCATTTGGAGCCAGGTCTCCACAAACGATAGGACCCTATCATGACTGCCCCGGCCGCAGATGTGCGGGGGCCGGCCCTGAAGTGTTTTCCGGGGCAGTTTTGATAGGGCCGTTTGAAGGAAGCCGCTGGTGCGGCGGCTAAGGTCGGGCTATGGGATTTGAATGCGTGTGAGCCGTTGCTGGACGCGCGGCTCGGAGGTGAAGAAGAGCTGGAAGCGATGGGGGAAGCGCTGATGGCCAGCACCCGAGGTGCCGGGACGCCGCTTTTGGGCAGCGGCATCAGGTCTGGCATGCTGAACTGAGCATGGACCTGCGTTGGGTCTGTGGAGACCGGTGGTGTCGAGGTCGATCTGGTCACAGATGTTCATGGCGGCGTCAGGAGCTATCGGCTGGATGAGGGTTAGTGGATGTGGCGGCGAGGCAGCGAACGAGTGGCTGCAAGTTCGTGAACCGTTCCACAAGAAGCATCGGTTCGGAGCAGAGCGGGCAGCGAAGCTGGCTGCTCTGCGGTGGCTGTTGTGGTGGCGGGATGGCGTTGAGCAGCGCACGGCAGCGGAGGAGCGAGGCGGCTCGTCTGCGGTTGGCGAAGAGTCCGAAGTGGCGGATGCGGACCAGGCCCCTCGGTAGCACGTGGATGAGGAAGCGGCGCAGGAACTCATCGCTGGAGAGAGTCATCACCTTCCCCTTGCCGCCATGGGCGTAGTCCTTCCAGCGGAAGGAGACGCGGTCGTCCTTGAACGAAACAAGACGATGGTTGGAGATCGCGACTCGATGCGTATAGCGGGCCAGGTAGTGGAGAACGTGCTCCGCACCTCCGAAGGGCGGCTTGGCATAGACGACCCAGTGGTGGGTGTAGAGCTGCCGCAGGAACCGGCGGAAGCGTTCCGGGCCTCGCAGTTCGTCAAGAGAGCCGTGGAACTGGAGTCTGTCCTGAGCCATGAGTTGCTTCAGCCCAGCGAGGAACTTGCCACGGAAGACGCGGCTCAGGATGTGGACCGGAAGCAGGAAGCGCGGTAATCCTGCGATCCACCGAGATCCATCGAGCGAGAGACCGCCGCCCGGCACAACGCAGTGAACATGCGGATGATGCTGGAGGTTCTGTCCCCAGGTGTGCAGCACGCTGAGCATGCCGATGTCAGCGCCCAGGTGTCTCGGGTTGCGAGCTACTTCGAGCAGCGTCGCCGCGCTGGCGCGGAAGAGCAGGTCGTACAACAACCGCTTGTTCTGCAGGGCAAGGCCGGAGAGCTCATGCGGCAGCGTGAAGACGACGTGGAAGTACGGCACCGGCAACAGCTCGGCCGAGCGCGCCGCGAGCCACCTGGCGCGAGCGTTGCCCTGGCACTTGGGACAGTGCCGGTTGCGGCACGAGTTATACGAGATGGCCTGATGTCCGCAGCCGAGACATAGATCGCGATGACCGCCGAGGGCCGCCGTGCGGCAGCGCACGATCGCGTCCATCACCTTGCGGTGCCCGAGAGCGAGATGCGATCGGTGCCGTTCGATGAAGCTGCTGCCTGATGCGCGAAGGATGTCGGCCACCTCGAGGGTGGGCCGGCTCATCGCTTCGCGCGCCTCCCCGAGTGCTTCACCGTTCCAGCGACATCGATCGCTTCAAGTGGACTGGCGACCGCCTGCAGATGCCGCTGGGAAAGGTGCAGGTAGACCGTCGTGTCGGCCAGCTTGGCATGGCCGAGCAACATCTGGATCGTGCGCAGATCCGCACCGGCTTCGAGCAGGTGCGTTGCGAAGCTATGTCGCAGTGTGTGGGGCGAGACCCGCTTCGTAATCCCAGCAGCCTTCGCTGCGTTCGTGACGGCGATCCAGACCACCTTCTCGGTGATCGGCACATCGGCTCGCCAGTTGTTCTCCATGCCTGGGAACAGGTAGGTCTTCGGCTTCATCCAGCGCCAGTACTCTCGCAAAACACAGAGCAGCTTCGGGCTTAGAGGCACGTCGCGATCGCGACCGCCCTTGCCCCGCTGCACATGCAGCGCCATGCGCTGGCTATCGATGTCGACGACCTTCAACCGGCACAGCTCTGCCCGGCGCAGCCCGGTCGCATATAACGTCATCACCATGGCTCGCTGCATCAGGCTGCCGCAGCACTCGATCAGCCGCGCCACTTCGCCCTGGCTGAGCACGGTGGGCAGACGCTTGCCGCACTTCGGAAAGGGGATCTGGTCAGGCAGGTAGGTTCGTCCAAGCGTCTTGACGAACAGGAAGCGCAACGCCGCCGTCTGCCCTTGGATCGTCCGTGCCGACAGCTTGCAATCCCGGAACAGGTGTACCTGGTACTCACGGATGTGGTCCGGGCCAAGCTGGTCCGGCGAACGATGGAAGTAAGAGGCGAACGACTCCACGGCTTGCATGTAGGAGCGGACAGTGTGCGGAGAGTAGTTGCGGCGTTGGAGCTCATCCAACATCCGCTGACGAAGACGGGTCACAGGGAAACCTCCTTGTGACCCGAACCCTACGCCCAGTCGTCTTCCGTGCCACCCATGCAGCAGCCGCCGCGCCAGCGGCTTCGTTCAAACGCGGTCGTAGTCAGTTGACTAGACGTCGGGAAATTGGACAGTTGCAGCGCCCGCCTTGTCTGAGTGCTGAGGCCGCGGCACTCAGACGTGACCTGGGCTTGTGTCAGGCGTTCACCTGGGTGCAGTGCATCATGGTTGGGGCTTGGGTTGTGGTTGTTTGTTATCGGGCTCGGGCTGGGTTTCTGTGGGGATGTCCTGGCCGTTGTATTTGATGGTGACGCTGGTGTGGAACTGCTTGTAGTCGGTGTAGCGGACGGTGGCGCGGAGATGGACGTCCTGGGCCAGGGAGCCGTTAGAGCCGGGGAAGTGGAGGACGCCTTCGGCGCGGGTGTAGGTGGGGAACCAGTATTTGCCGTCGATCTGCTGGTAGTAGGTGGTGAAGGGTGGGGAGAGGTCTTCGTGACCGCGGCGCATGTCCTGGGGGACGTTGAGGCCGTTGCACATCACGATTTCGAGGTCCTGTTGGTCGACCCAGACTTTGCCCTGGAAGTAGCGGTGGCCTTTGACGAGGACCTTGGGGGCGACGTCGAAGACGTAGGTCTGGAGGTCGTCGACCTTTTGCTGGCCGAGGTAGTTGATGTTGTAGTCGGGGAGCTGGGTGGAG
>CAXTGN010000618.1:0-3288 GCA_964243455.1 uncultured Acidobacteriaceae bacterium | reverse complement strand
GGAACCGGCCTCGTCGGAGACCCATTGCCTTTCCGTATCCCAGAACGGACCCGCTTCAAACCCCACCACCTTGAGCCCGGCCCGTGCTAGGCGTTGCAGCAACACGCCTCCCGCCGAGCCCACGCCGACGATCGCAACATCCACCGCCTCATCATCCTTAAAGCGCCGCGCCGGTATCTTGATGTGCTGCATGGGCCCCAGCCAATGCTTGTCATCCTTTGGCGCTTCAAACTTGCCGCCCAGCGGGGACTTGTTCGACCCGTTCTTTTCACCAAACCCGAACAAGCTCAATGCGTGCCCCCTTCGTTGCCCGTCTGGTGATGCTGTCCGCTCCCGTGCGCTTCTTCCTTGTCGGAGATCGTGTCTGCTGGGGCCGCCCAGGCATAGCGCTTCTCGCCGACCTCCCAGGGCTCGGGCTCACCCTCTTCCAGGCGCATATAACCGCGCGGGTACGCCGGACCGCCGTACCCCACCTCATCCCAGGCCCAGGGATGCGCGTAATAGACCGAGCACACGTCCCCGAGCAGAAGAGGCCAAAAGCGCTCGATGTTCATCTTCGTCCACTCCTCGCGCGCTTCCGCCGGCTCCGCATCGTGGATGGACTGAAGAAGCTTCTCCTGATCCAACGTGCTCAACTCGTCAAAGCGGCATCCACGCAACCGCTGCGCCATCAGCTCAAACGCGCGCGCCGCGATACGGTACGCCTCCTGGTCGGGAGGCATATCGTCAAACCGGTAACCCTCGAGCTTGTTGGTGAACAGCCGTTCGTCGATTGTCGGCAGGATGGGTATCCGTCGCTCTGGGGTGCGGTCGTCCTGCGGCAGCAGGCGATCGACCACGGCGAGCATGGTGCGCTCTTCATCCGGCGTAAAAAACCGGATCGGCTTGGATTTCAGCACACGCTCGGTCACCACCTTCCGCGTTGCCTCGTCCCAATACTTCTGCTGGCTTAGCGTTTGGAATCCCGGATAGTAGCCAGGCTGCTGACGTTCTCCCAGGGCGGCTCCGGTAGCTGGATCGGTCAGCGGTTCGCGGTGTTTGTCGGTCTGCTCAGACGCATCTGCCATGACTACTCCCTCTCCCGCCGCATCAGGTACGCCATCATGCCGAGCAGGCCGCAAGCCGCAAACAGCATCGGCGCAAAGATTGGCGGTCCATACAGCGTGTTGTACAGCGGCTTCTTGGCCCCGCCCGGTCGTCTCAGGACGCCGCGAATGTGATACCCCGTGCCGATCACCCCGTTCAACATCGCCGCACCCGCCGCTAGCGGCAGCAAGGTGTTTGCCGCGCGCTTGCTCTTCAGCGAAGCCAGCGCCGCCCCGGCAAGGATCGGCGTCATGACGATAGGCGACCACTGCACCTTCAATTTGAAGTTGTCCTTGTAGTGCGAGTACCAACTTTCTGCCCCGGACGCGACCGTCCCGATCGCCGTCACCACGCACAGATGCTTCTGAAATCGCCCAATCCGGATGTCATCGCGGAAGTCCGGCTTGCGCAACCGGGTGCCCATCTCGATCACCTTGGAACGCGCACCGAAATCCTCCTCGCGTTGCAGGTAGGAGGCAATCACGCCAAGGTACGCGCTTGTGCCAAACAGCAAGGGCGCAAATACGGGCGGTCCCATGACCAGGTTGACGATGGGCATGCGCCATCCACCGGGCTTGCGGGCAACGCCGCGCACATGGAAACCAAAACCGACAACGCCGTCCACCAGCGTGATGTAACTCAGCCAGCGCATCCATGTCTGCGCGGCTCTGCGGCTGAAGAACCCGGCACCCGCCGCGGCGGCCAGAGCCCCCGACAGGATGACGGGCGTATACATCACCGGGTTCGAATAGCTGCCCCGGTAGTGCTCATAGCTCACCTCCATGCCGCTGATGATGCTTGTGCCCGCAACCATCAGCGCCATGGATCGCTGAAACGCCCCATGCTGCACGTACTGCAACGCCAGTTCGGCCGGTCCGCGAAAGGGCTCCGGCAACAACGCAAGAGCGGCCTTTGGGCCCGTATCCGGCCATGCGGACGCGCTCATAGCCGACCCCGTTCAAATCTCATCCCGAAAGCGCTCCGCATCCTTCTCCTTCAACACAAGTCCGGTACCCGGCCGCGAAAGATCCGGCCGCATCTCGCCTTCGGTCGGCTTGCAAAAGCCATCGAACAGCATGCTTTCGATCCGAGCATGATCGTGGAAGTACTCCACGTGCCGCAAAGGCCGCGCCGCACACGCCAGGTGCATATGGATTGACGGTCCACAGTGCGCCGAGATCGGCAACGGATGCGCATCCGCGATCGCCACGGCCTCCATGAATCCGGTCACGCCACCGCACCGCGTCGCGTCCGCCTGGATGACGTCCACAGCTTCGGCCTCGATCATGGTCTTCAGGTATGCCGCGGTCCAGCCATACTCACCCGCCGCGATCTCCATTCCTGCAGGGCCCTGCTCCCGAATCAGATGCAGCCCCGCGAGATCATCAGAGCTCACCGGCTCTTCGAACCACGTCACATCGAAGTTGTCGCGGAACAGAAACGCGAAGTCCAGCGCCTGCTTGCGCGAGTACGCACCGTTTGCATCGACAAACAGCTCTGCCTCATCGCCAATCGCAGCGCGCGCCACACTCACACGCCTCGCGTCATCGTCAGGATGCGTGCCGATCTTCATCTTCACGCGCGGTATCCCCTGCTCGACCCATCCACTGAGTTGTGCCGTCAGCTGCTGATCGTTATAGCTCGTAAATCCGCCAGAGCCGTACACCGGTGCGCCCTCACGCACCATGCCAAGCAGCTTGCACAGTGGCTGCCCCAGGATCTTGGCCTTCAGGTCCCAGAGCGCCATGTCCACAGCCGACAGCGCGGTAGCGGCAATCCCCTCACGCCCATAGTTGCGCTGCGCCTTCCGCATGGACGCAAAGCACGCATTCGTATCCAGCGCATCGCGGCCAATCACGTGCTCCTGCATCAGTTCGCGCGCCAGCGGTGCAGCCGTCTTGTGCGTGTAGCTGTACCCAAGACCCTGCTGTCCGCCAGCCTCAAGCTGCACGGCAACCATGGTGGTCTTGAACCACGCATAGGTTCCGTCCGCTTCGGGCGCGTCTTTGGGAATTGTGTAGGCCGTAGCCCATGCCCCTGTCACCTTTACATCACTCATCTGCTCGCCCGGCCCTTGCTGACTGCGAAAAGAGGAAAGGCGGCCCCAACCGGGACCGCCTCGAGCGAGCTACACCACTTGTCGCACCATGTCCGAGGCCGCTGTTAGCGCGATGCGGACGCGGTTCGGCTCCCCGCGCATCA
>CAXTGN010000617.1:0-3306 GCA_964243455.1 uncultured Acidobacteriaceae bacterium | reverse complement strand
TCAACTTAGTACGAGAGGAACCGTTGATTCAGATAATTGGTTTTTGCGGCTGTCCGACCGGGCAGTGCCGCGACGCTACCATCTGCTGGATTATGGCTGAACGCCTCTAAGTCAGAATCCATGCCGGAACGGGACGATGCTCTCCGGCACGCCGTACGCGGATACGAATAGGCTTCGGCCTTGGACCTTTGAGCCCGTTGTCCACCCGCCCGAAACGCGGGTGGGCTAGGGCGGATTGTAAATCAACTGCGCGCCGGGATGAGACCCTTGCAGACGACTTGGATGCCTCACACGGTCCTGTAAAACGTCGAGTAGCCTTGTTGTTACGAGCGTTTGAGGGTCGACCGTTTTTGTGAGCTCAGCTTGTTAAACACCCCCATTAGTTCGGTTGGGCATTTGATGGAGACCTATCAAATCGCCCAGCCCTGGAGGGGATGTCCGCGTCGAGGTTACTGGATGGGAAGGCGCTCCCGAATCAGTGTTGGTTCCGGCCGCTCCAGCCTCGTGGTATATGGGATAGACGGCAAACGCAGATCCATTCATGCTTGATTGATGTATTTTGCGCACTTGAAAGTACATGGAGCCAGCTCGCGGATCGCTCAAGTCCCTCAACGCCGACGACGTCCGTCCCGCCCCCGGGGAGCCGATAGAGATATCTCGCCCTTTCCCTCCTTGACCCTTGCCCTTTCGATTGACGTTTATGCCTTACCTGTCTACCACTCTAGCTCCGTCTACGTACGTCTTACGGCGTCTAATTACTTCTCCACCTCATATTTCCTATCAACCTTTGGACACCCCCTTGACTTTTCGATATTGCACCGATTTCTCTATTCTCCTACGGATCTACAACGCATACCGCCGCGTCGTTCACCTCGTCTGGACGTAGACTTCGACTGGATAGCTGAAAGATGTAGACTCTAAGAAGACGCTTGGCCTGGTCCGCACTTTCGAATCCATACTTCCCCGTGGTAATGACGGCGACGTCCCCCCTATGAGTACAACCTGTAGCCCTCTGCTTATTCGCAGGGAAATCTCGAACCCGACAGCCCGGCGCCGTCGCCATGGTCACGTGATTTCCGCGCCGGGCTCCTCCGGCGGCGGTAGTACCGCGTATGAAGCCGCTACGACCGCAAGACTAACCCCGGGGGGGCGTACAGACCTAGCACCGTCCACGCATCGAAAAACCTCGAGCCCGTCAGCCCGTCGCCGTCGCCATGGTCACGTGATTTCCGCGCCGGGTTGCTGCGGCGGCGATATCTCCACGGACAAGGCGCCGGCGCGCCTCATCTTCCGCCAGCGCACTCGATAGGATCCACGCCGTCGCCCCAGATGCTCAGAACCACAATCGGAGCCCGTCGCCATGACCCTGTACCCCTAACCCGGCGCCGTGGAATATCTCGGCGACGACGTGACGCCTACGCCTGAAACTTCGCGCGGACACTCCAGAGGGGTCCCTCTACAGCCTCCGCCATCGCCGCGTCGAAACCGCGATGGCGACGGGTCCCAGGGGTTTTGCACGCGACGGCGACGGGCCGCCAGGCGACAGCAAGCCCTCCCTCCCCCTCGTCGCCGCTGCTTCCCTTTCTCGGCGTGTGATTTTTTTTCGGCGACGAGACATCTCGAGATGGCGTCGGGGTCCGTGCACCCACCGCGCCGGCTTACGTCGGCGACGGCGACGGGCTGACGGCGACGCCGTCGAGGGGTGGGTCCATGCTTTAGGCCTTACTAGAGAGAGGATTCGCTTCCCGTGTCGCTTAGGTATAGGTCCCCCCTTGCCCTATACTCCATAGGTGACGCGGAGACCTACCTCGACTATATACCTCTCTTATTACAACACCTATACCTACTGCAGGCACGGGGATACCTTGTGAAGGGGCATGTGGTGCTGAAAAGGCGACGCCACTACATCACTCCGGGTCTGACTGACTTATATTTTCACATATCGGCAAGTCAGGGCACCATGTAAACCCCTACATATACCCCGTAATGTCCGCAGTGACTGCGCCCCCCTCGGCGTGGGCCGTGGCACGGCGCCGGCGGGGTGTGCGCACGTCCGATATTTCCGGGGCCCACACACACCTCCTCGGAGGCGTCGGTGGGGTCCATAGGTGAAAAGTCCCGAGTCGATGTTTCCGACCTGTTTCGGGGCCGGCGGGGTCGGCGGGCCCCTTTCGGGGGCGGCGGTGAGGTCTCCGGAGGTCTCCATACCACTTACCACCCGTCCCCACGCACCCCCCCACAGTGGTGGAGGGCACTCCGGGTCGAGTGCAGAGGGACATAGCGAAAAACACGCATCGGCCGGCTGCGAGGCCCCGTTTATGCACCGAACCGCTGCACGCGGCAAATCCGCACGGAGGGTTTCGGAGGATATGTAAGGAGGGAAGGCAAAATGGAAGTTGAAAACCTCGAAGTCCTCGGAATCGATAGAATCGATTGGGCTTTGGTTTACAATGGTGCCTGAATGGGTAAGAGGTCTGGTAAGACCTCGCCGCCGCCGCAAAAGTTGATGGGAACATTTGATGTAGTTGTCCTAGATCCTCAGCCGGTTGATCAGCCCCGTCCGAAGTTTGTGCGCGCCAACACAGCTTAGATGCTGCTCTGGGTGTAAAGTTTCACGGTTTCGACCTTGTTGAACGTGCGCGGAGGGCGGAGCCGATCCTGGCCCAAGTGAAGGGGTGATGAAAGTTGAATGTTCTTTGATGCTGAAGTGGTTATGCGAGCCCACCCTTCTTACGTCCCGAGCTCGCCTTGTTGATTAGCGCTCCCCCGCCGACCGATACTGCCATCGCGCTGTCGCGACGGGGGCGGCTGTTGACTATCGCCCTGAGATCTCGCCCGTTGGCCGTTAGCGATTCGTTAACCCTTCGCCGGATCGATGGAGCGCCTGTAGCCGGCTTCGCTTACTGCTAGCGATGTCGCCCTGTGGGATTTCTGTGGGTTACTGGCCGATGGCCAAACATTTGGACCGACGCATTCGGGGGTACGCCTGTGTACCGGTAACCGCCTTCGGGCGTGACCGGGGACGGGTAGCCTCCTTCTGAGGCGGGCATGCCAAAGTTCCGTCGGAAACGACCGTTTCTTTCGCGGACCTCGCCTTGGAGAATCCAGTGGTGGCAAACGGATGGCCGTTAAGCGGGCACACTGATTTGGTTCGGTGACTCCGCGTCCGGCCGGGTGTAATACCCCTCCCATTTGGCTAACTCCGACCCGCGCTGCGCGGGCTGGGCCCTCCGCTCCGGCGGGGCCCTCGAAGATAGTTACCTGGTTGATTCTGCCAGTAGTCATATGCTTGTCTCAAAGATTAAG
>CAXTGN010000616.1:644-3320 GCA_964243455.1 uncultured Acidobacteriaceae bacterium | reverse complement strand
AGTACCAGCCGGCTAGAGGGCGCACCTTGTAGGAGAGCAGGACTCCGCCGTCCTCGTGGTAGGGCAACAACATGAGTTAGAAGGTCTGCAGAGCGAAGAGGGTGGCCAGCGCGAGGCAGAGGACGGCCTCGCGCGTCTACCCGATTTCACCTCGTGTCCAGCGGCCACAAGGATGTGCTGGGGACCGACGGTGGACATCACTCTGAATAAGATGGCTGGCTGGTGAAAGGAGGCGAGATAGAACGCCAGGACAATCATGAGGCCGAGCGTCGTTCCGAGGGAGGGCAGGCGCACCCGGAAAGAGTACAACCGTTCGATGAATCCGGCAGGCTACGTGCGTCACACCGGTAGAGCCTTGGCTGCTTAGAGAAGGCAATTCGGTCGTTGCGCTGCGCTTCACTCCGGCCTTTCCACCCCAGCCAGCAAGCTGTCCGTGGACCCCGGATTTCGGCAGAGCGGTGTCTTCTTCGCGGGCGGGCATGGGCGAGAGCGATCGCGCTTTCGTGCGATAGTCCACTCACTTGCGGTCAGATTGCGTGTGAATGGGGCACTCGTCGTGGTCAGGTGTCATGAGTGAGCCATTCGCCACCTTCCATGAAAGTGTGGCGGTCTGGCATGATGCAGCTATGGAAGAGGTCGACGAGGACACAGAAGAAACAAACCTGCAGCTTTTTATACGCGTACTCTACGAGGCGTACGGTGCGTCACAGGCCGTCGATTACTTCGATCTACGGAGTGAAGATCCGGCTTCTGTGAAGAAGTGGGATCTTCTCCTGGAGTCTCAAAGGGACGCCTTTCGCAGACTGCACGAGGTTTGCCGACGAGTTCCGGTTGAAGATTTGATGGACTAAGCGGATTTCCTGGCAGGAGGTACGCGATTAGCTTCCGCTTACTCGGGCGATTGTGGCTGAGATAAAGACAATTCAGTCGTTGCGCTTCGTTTCACTCCGGCCTTCGGCAGAGCGGAACTTGCTTGAGGCACTGGATGATGGCACGGCTGAAGCCGTGCCCTTCCCGTTTGGATTTGAGGCATAGGCGGGAACGGATCGCACTTTTTGCGAGGGCTCATTCACCCTGGGTTGGATCGTGGGATGGGTCAAGCGTCGTGGTATGACGTTATCCAGCTTTGACGTTCTCGCTCTCCCACCCGCCCACGTGGAGCGCTGTGGCTAGGAGGACGAGGAAGTTGGTCACCCGCGGTCTCGAAGGACATGCCACCTCTGATTGACTTAAACCTTCGATGGGCGACAATCATTGCGCTATTCTGCACTAGGTATGGCAACTGCAAAGTCTTCGAGAAATCGGCAAGTCTCACTCCCTCTCCCAGATCAATTTTGGGAAGACAATCAGCCCGGAAGCGAGACCGAAGCCGACCTTAGTGGTCTGAGTGAAAAGCTGATTCGATCAGCTGTTGTCTTCTCAACCGATTGGACAACCGAGACAGTGATAAACCAACTCACCAAGAAGGCCATAGACCTCGACCCCGCGTTCCAACGACGAGATGCTTGGACCACAGAGAGAAAAAGCCTCTTCATCGAGTCACTGATCTTAGGTTTGCCAATACCCCAGATTGTCCTTGCAGAAAGGAAAGGGCACAAGGGATCCTTCATCGTAATTGACGGTAAGCAACGACTGCTCAGCCTGCAGCGGTTCACCTCAACAGTAGATGGCAAGGAGCCTTTTGCTCTAAAGAGCCTGAAGCTCAGGGCCGACCTAAACGACTGCACCTTCGCAGATCTGAAGAAACGGCATGGAGACTTGAGCTCCTTTGAGAACCAAACAATCAGAACAGTTGTAATCAGGAACTGGCAGCGTGAGGACCTGCTCTACCTCATCTTCCATAGACTGAATTCCCAGAGCCTTCCATTATCACCTCAGGAATTGCGTCAAGCACTCCATCCAGGCCCTTTTTTGACCTTTGCCGACGAACACTGCCGCACCAGTGTATCCATTATGAAAACACTAGGTTTAAGTGAACCCGATTTCCGAATGAGAGACGTTGAGCTACTCGTCAGATTCTTTGCATTCCGTAATTTCGGTGAAGAATACCGCGGAAATCTTAAAGACTTCCTTGACACTACATGCGATATGCTCAATAAGGGCTGGTCTTCACGAGAGAATCAATTGCGTTCTCAAGCAGGAAGTCTAGACTCGGGCATAGAACTTGCATATAGGGTATTTCGTGGCTTTCCTTTTAGGAAGTGGAACTCCAATGCGTACGAAGGTCGCTTTAATCGAGCCGTATTCGACGTAATTTCTTATTACTTCAGTCGACCCTCTATCCGCAAGTTGATAACCCCCAATATGTACAAGTCGATTGAAAGCTCATACAAACGACTGTGCACTGAAGATCTAGACTTTATAAGGTCAATAGAAACCACGACTAAGAGTAAGACTGCGACCTCAGCTAGATTTGAGCAGATGGCACTCGCGCTGTCCACAGTACTCGGTCATGATGTTAAGAGTCCTATTGCCTAACATAGACGATGCCGCACACATATGGAGAGTTGAAGCGCAGAATAGAAGACTTAGCAGCAACGTTGCCCATTCGGGCGAACGTCGGCGACTACACTCGTCGCGAAGAGGATTCAATCCGGTCCTACGTGCTACTCGCGCATGCCGAGATCGAGTCCTTCTTCGAGCAACTCTCATTGCATATAGTCAAGGAATCCGAGA
>CAXTGN010000616.1:0-634 GCA_964243455.1 uncultured Acidobacteriaceae bacterium | reverse complement strand
CTCGTCTCGTTATGTACCAAGCGGTAGCCTGCAACAGAACCTTCACAGAACTTGACATCGAGACGATCGCTGATGCGTGCAAATATTATCGAACGCTCATTGACAATAATCACGGCTTAAAGAGAGCGAATCTTCTCGGCTTATTTCTGCCACTTGGTCTGAGTCATAACGATTTCGATGAAACGATGCTTGCAACTTTTGACGCCTTTGGAGTTCTACGAGGCTCAATTGCGCACCAGTCCTACAAAGCTCACCAATCACTGGACGCAGCAACCGAGAAGTACAGAGTTCATGAGATTATGCTTCCCCAGGTGTCGAGAATAGATCAAGTAGCTAGAGCTTTGATCCGCATCAAGTGAGCACCCATCAGAGCTACTCCACAGTCACACTTTTTGCCAGATTTCTTGGCTGGTCTACGTCGCAGCCTCTCCTTACGGCTATGTGGTAGGCGAGGAGTTGTAGGGGGACTACTTCGAGGATGGGGAGTAGGAGCTCGGGGGCGGCCGGGATTTCTATTACGTGTTCTACGAGCTGGTGGATGTGGGTGTCGCCTTCTGTGGCGATGGCGATCACGCGGCCCGAGCGGGCGGTGACTTCCTGGATGTTGCTTAGGGTCTTTTCGTACTTGAGGACG
>CAXTGN010000615.1:2603-3324 GCA_964243455.1 uncultured Acidobacteriaceae bacterium | reverse complement strand
GAGACCGAACAGCCCGGCGATCGTATCCGCTCTGTCCGCGATCCCGAGCAGCGCGCCTTCGACCGAACGTGGCACGCGACCCTCCACACCAGCCGGCATGTACTGGTCATACATCGCCTGCCAGACGAGCTCGGGCTTTCCCTCAGCCCGGGCGTATAGACCGCCGATGACGCCCTGCAACTCGGTGAACTCCTTCACCAGTTCGGTCGTCAGGTCGGCTTTGGCCAGCGTGGCTGCTTCTTCCAGGGCCCGCACATCCACATGCCCGCCTGCGGACGCGACCACAGCGGCCAGGCGATCAGCCAGCCTCAGCACGCGCGCCGACTTTGCCGCATAGCTTCCAAGATCTTTGTGGAAGGTCAGCTTTTCCAGGGCAGGGACGCGATCCATCAGGTCCGTCCGTCGGTCCACCTGCCAGAAGAAGCGGGCATCGTTGAAGCGCGCCCGCAACACGCGCTCATTGCCCTGTCGAATCACTGCCGCGTTCTGCTCCGTGAGCTCCGTGTTGACGACGGCCAGAAAGTACGGCAGCAGCCTGCCTTCGGCGTCTTCGAGAGCGAAGTATTTCTGGTGATCGCGCATCACCGTCACGAGCACCTCTTCGGGCAGGTCGAGGAACTCGGTGCCAAACTGGCCGAGGATCACTCCCGGCCACTCCGTCAGGTGCGTCACTTGATCGACGAGCTCCACATCCTCGCGCCACCGCGCGCCAGGGACCGTG
>CAXTGN010000615.1:0-2593 GCA_964243455.1 uncultured Acidobacteriaceae bacterium | reverse complement strand
AGCTCCTTGCGTATTCGTTGGCGACGCTCCTCGACATCGACGAGCACATACTCACCACGCATCTGCCCCGCGTAACTCTCTGGAGCTACGATCTCGATGGCGTCCCCGGCGAGCAAACGGTGACCCACGGTTGCCCTGCTTGCCACCCGACCTGCGAACTCCACCGGGACAAGCTGTTCCTCGAGCAGGCAGACCATCCACTCCACGGGACGCGCAAATCGCTCGGGTTTGCCAGCGCGCCAATACATGTTTTTCGGCCAGTAGAGAGCCGCGATCTCCTTCGGCAGATCGCGTGCCAACAGGTCGCTGGCGGTGAGGCCTGGCCGGGTCACGGAAGCCTGCAGGTACTCGCCCTTCGACGTCTCCGTGCGTTGCAGATCGGTCACGGCAACGCCCGCTTTGCGCGCGAACGCCTCGGCTGCCGGACCTGGTTGCCCATCCTTGAAGGCGATCTTCGTCGAAGGTCCTGTCGGGACCTCGGTGATGTCGGGCTGTCGGTCGCTGAGGCCGCGCACCAGGACGGCCAAGCGTCTGGGCGACGAGTAGCTGATTGCCCCTTCGCCCAGCACCACGCCCTCACTTAGCAAACGCTCCCGCTCACATAAAGCCAGCACGCGGCGCAACAATTCGGCTTCGGCCGCGGCCACCATGCGCGCCGGCACCTCTTCTAATCCAATCTCTAACAAAAAGTCCGGCATCTCTCGTCTTGCGATCTACCTTCTTGGTTGTCATCCCCGAAGGGGATCTGCGGTTTGCTCGCGCGCGGACGCGTTACGCGCTGACCAACTCCGCCCCCTGCACCACCAGGCGCCTCTGCAGCGCATACACCCTGGCCACACCCACGACCAGATCCCGGATGCGTCCCATGACGCCCACACGCTCGGTCACACTCACAGCCCCACGCGCATCCAGCAGGTTGAAGCAATGCGAGCACTTCAACGCCAGTTCATACGCGCCAAGTGTGGGGAAACGCGTCATCGCCAACGCATCGCCCTCTTCGGTGAGCACACCCTTCGCGCGAGTGAGGAGCGCCAGGCATTCGGCCTCGTACAGCTCAAGGTGCTTCCACAGCGAAGGCACATCGGCGTAGTCAAACGCGTAAGCAGAGAATTGCTGCTCTTCGTGCAGCCGCACCTGACCATAGGTGAGCTCCTGGCCCGTCGCAGGATCGCGCGACCAGACGATGTCGTAGATCGAGTCCTTGTCCTGCACGAACTGCGCCAGCCGCTCAATGCCATAGGTGATCTCGCCCGAGATCGGGTCCAGGTCCATGCCGCCGCACTGCTGGAAGTAGGTGAACTGCGTGATCTCCTGCCCATCCAGCATGACCTGCCAGCCCACGCCCCACGCGCCGCCCACCGGCCACTCCCAGTTGTCCTCTTCGAACTTGATGTCGTGTCCCGTGAGGTCGATCCCGATGGCCTCGAGCGATTCGAGATAGATCTCCTGCACACGCTCCGGTGGCGGCTTCAGAATCACCTGGAACTGGGTATGCCGAAACAACCGGTTGGGGTTTTCGCCATAGCGGCCATCGGCGGGACGGCGCGAAGGTTGCGCATAGGCAATACGCACCGGCTCCGGCCCAAGCACCCGCAGAAACGTATCCGGCGACATTGTCCCAGCACCGACTTCGAGGTCAAACGGCTGCTGCAACACGCATCTGCGCTCCGCCCAAAACCGCTGCAAAGCAAACAACAGCTCCTGAAACGTCAGCGGCTGCTTCTGAATAGCTGAACTCATCGACCCTAGTGTAGTTCGTTCCGCCCGTGATCCATGGCATCGAGCTCGAAACTCAAACATGGCTTCCCTGCGCAGCCCGTGTAGGCGGCAGGCAGAATCTCAGAGAAGTCAGATCCCGACGGCACAGGCCGGCCCTACACTCACGCACATCAACAAGTTCGCTTTCCTCCGCCGATCCAGCATGGCGCTCAGCAGCTAAGCTGCTGACGCTGACTTGCCACTTCAGGAGTGCCTATGAACGTACGTGTGCTCGCTCCCGTGTTAGCACTGACTGCTGCCTCCACTGGCGCTCATGCCGACCCTGTCACACTCACCTTCACGGGGCTTCAAAATCTTGAGACCGTCAACAGCTACTACAACGGCGGGGAAGGCAGCTTCGGCTCCACCGGCGGTCCCGATTACGGCATCTCCTTCACTTCCGACGCTACGGCGATTGTGGGAACGGATGCCGGCGGCAACGGCGCTTTCGGCTATCTTCCGCCTCCTGCAGCGGTTACTGCCCTGTTTTTCTCGACCGGGGTGGGAGACACCGGGTTTTCGCTCATCTACGCCGCGCCTCAACGCCCGGTATTCGCCGCAATCTACTCCGGTCTGGATGGGACAGGAACCCTGCTGGCCAGCGATACGCTGGCCCAAACAGCCCAGTACTGCGATGACACGCATCAATACAGTTGCTTCAAGGAAAGCGGGGTCACCCTCACCGGGACCGCAAAGTCCGTCGTTTTCAGCCAAGCGGGAAACGACTCCGTTCTTGCCGACATCACGTTTGGTTCCTCCACGGTCCCGTCTTCCACGTCTTCCACGACCCCGGAGCCGTCAAGCATCGCTCTGCTTGGCACCGGTTTGTTCGGGT
>CAXTGN010000614.1:0-3325 GCA_964243455.1 uncultured Acidobacteriaceae bacterium | reverse complement strand
AACTCCGCTTCCTTGAAGCGGTTCTCCAGGACGTCCGGGTGGGGAAGGGCTACCTCGCGCCATGGGCGCAGCGCTCGCTCCACACCGGCGGCCGGAGCGCCTGGGGCTGCGGCGTCGAGCTTCAGCGACAGAGTCTCACGCGGCGGGGCCGCGATCGCGCCCGGTTCGACTGAAGCAGGAGCTGGGGTCAGTCCCGACCGGCGTTGCTCCTCGTAGAAGCCTTTTGCCTGCGCGATGTCGGCGTCGGATGCCTTCACCGCCAGCAACAGCGCGTAGATCGCATCGAGATATCGGAGCGCCTCCGCATCCTGCAACGCGAGCGTCAGATGCGCCGTAGCGTTGCGGGCGTCGAGTGCGGTCGAGACGAAGTTCCGGACCTTGAAACGGTCGCGCTGCCCGAAGGCTTCGTCAAAGGTGAAGCGCCAGTTGTCGACGATGGTCTTGAGCAAGCCGTAGGTGTCGAGCGGGCCGCTCTGGTCGCCGCCCGAAGCACGGCTGGCTAGCTTCCGCCAGTCGTCGCCATGCTTCCCCTTCATCCGTGCCTCGACGAACGGCGTCAGGCCGCGGCGGAGGGCCTTCAGTGCGTCCTCGACGCGGCGAGCGGTTACGTCTTCGGTCGACATCACGCGCTCCCATCGAAGGCGAAGGTGGTCTGGTTGGGACCGGGCGCTCGACCGGCATCGTCGAGCATCGACGCGCGGTCCTCAAGCTTGGCCCACTCCTGCGCGAGTTCGTTATAGACCAGCGCCTCGGGGGCCCAGCCTTTGTTGGTGGCGATCTCAAACAACCGATAGGCGAGTGCGCGAGCCTCCTCAGCCTTTGGCCCCATCTGCGCCACCAGCGCCGCCGCGGCCTCGCCGCCGCCGTCGGAAGAGTTGAGCACGCGAGCGGTGTGCTGAACGCACTCCCAGGTGGTAAGCGTCTTGTCGTTGGCAGGAGACCAACCCGGCGGAAGCTCCTCGCGCGGAGTTAAGCCTGCCTTGCCCTTCATGTCCTTAAACACACCGGAGGTGAACAGCTGCCGGTCGGAAGTGTTTTTGGCAGTAGCCAACGTGATAAGATCCCCCGAGGCTCGTGCATCGAATCCATAGGTGGCGTACCAAGCTAGCGCGACCTGCGTCTCCGGGTCGAAGGCCTGGTCGAGCTCGTTCTCAATCTCCTCCCAGACGCGATTGATGACGGCCAGCGCGGTCTTGACACTCATCGCGCTGTCGTCGTCCTCCAAAACCTTGGTGTACCGCGAGAACACGCCCATGCCGGGGCCGATCACCGACTGCTGCATGTCGACAGGTCCGACGCCGGCCTTTCGAATTGCGTCGATCGCCGCAGGCATTTCGCGCTTGAGCGCCCGGATGAAGTCAGCACGGATAATAACATCAGCGTCAGATGAGCGCTTACGGCAGACTAAAACTATCGAGGACGCTAGAGCATTAGCTCCTTGTGCTATTGATCGACTAGGGTTTTCGGTACGGACCGGCCACGTTCCGTCAATACTAAATCCGGAGTTAACAATGGCCTGAAGAAACGATGCCCACCCTGCGGAGGTTGTGCCCGTGTCACTTTGCTCTTGTTGCTTGAATGCGTAGTAGATCACTGCAGGATATTTGCCGTCGACTTGCTGCATCCGTTCCAGCGCGACACCCATGCCGCGCATGAAAAAGCTCTCAGCAGCGTCGCTTCCGCCGTGCCTGTAAGGCGTAGCTACTAGCTCGGCGTCCTTCGGCGTGGCAAGACGACGGAATAAATTCGGGTATATCGTTGATAAGGAAGCCTTCATCCAAGGATAAAAGAAGTCTGAAAGCTCCGCATATCCAAAATTATCATAATAGGGTGGATCGGTGGATATTAGGCCATCTTTATCATAGTCTACCATACAAGCATCGGATTGGGAGACTTGTCCACCAATAGATGCTCTGAGCGCTTCGACGCAGTCTGCCACCGCTCGAGTACAAGTTAACGCGTCTGCACTCGATTTCCCAAAAGGATTTCCTTCTGCAAAGTCCCAACTCATCGCGAGAGCCTGCTGGGGCATGGACTTCCCCATCGCATTATCTTTGGCTAACCAGCCACAAAGCGAAGATCCATAGAAAATCATTCGATCGACCATCAAGGTGAGGTACGTTGCGAGCGCGTCCCCATACGCCGCTCTACCGCTTCCGCCTTCACAGAGCGACGCCGGATCATCAGCCAAATTGGATTGTGGCGTGTCAGCCACCACCTGAAGGCGGGCTTCGGTAATCAAATCGGAGAACGTGGTGTGAGCCACGAGCTGCCGCCGTGTGAATAGCGATCGGAACGTCCGCATGCCGTAGTTTGGCGTTTTGAAATCGCGCGGATTACTTGGCAATTCAGCGCCGGGTTCCCACGTCGGAGTGGCCGTCAGCGCAGCATTCTCATGTTCATTCGTTGGCGAGACGTAGACGCGTCCCGATCGGCTTTCAGCGACAACAGCCATGAGGCGTTGACCTAGACCGTGGGCTTGGCCGTATTCGCGAATATACGAAAAGGGCATGGATGCGCCCGTTAGGATGCAGGTGCCACCTCCGCTCCGCCCGATAGTTCCCTTTTTGAGAGCTGCCTCTTCACTCTTGGACAAAATTCCAGACGAAACCTCAAACCGCCACCCATCAGGGGCGGAGGGATCGATGACGGGACGAACGCAAACCTTCCGACCTTCTTTGTTCGACAGAATGAAGGACGAGACTAATGGAACCATCGCCCCCATCGCTGCTGGATCGGGCGATCTCACGGTTCTGGCCCATAACCAGGCGACAACGGTGCCCCGTGAATGGTCGGTTAGTTGTGCCTGCGGATACAAATCGCCGATCCGGGCGAGCGCCCGGTCCCGCATCCACTTTCCGTAGTATCTGACGTCTTCCGCCAGGCCTTCAGCCCCCTTCCAATCTCGGATTTGACCGTTGATAGCCGTAGCCCGAGCATCAGGATTGACAGGCGGCAAACCGAAAAATTTGGGTGGAATCTCGACTAAGGCCTTTCCGATAAGCACGGCCACTGGATTAAGATCCGAGGCACGGGTACGCAGGCCGAGCCGCTGCGCCTCCAGTGGGATCGATGCACCACCTGAGAACGGATCGTAGACAGGTGGCCCTTTGGTTTGAAGAAAATCGAGTATCGCCCGTCCATCTTCAGGCGCCGGCGGTTCCTCACCTAACCCCCAGGCGATGGAGCGGGCAATTTCCCACCGCGCGGATTGCAGAACCACGTCGTTATTTGATGCCTCCCAACGAAGCATTTGTTCCATGACCTTATGGAGACGCTTGCGCTCGTCGTCTTGGGCTGCTTCCGTACTGAAGTGATCTGGCCA
>CAXTGN010000613.1:0-3332 GCA_964243455.1 uncultured Acidobacteriaceae bacterium | reverse complement strand
GACGGGAAGCAATCCCCTTTGGACAACCTCGCTTCCTCTTTCACAAACGGCGCTGCCCGCTGTTCCCGATTACTACAAGAATGTGGAGCCTCGGTTCGGTTTCGCATTTAATCCTCAGTCGCACAAGCAGCTCGTGGTGCGCGGTGGCTACGCGATCAATGTCGACCCCGCCTTCTACAACATCAACCTGAACGTAGCAACATCGGCCCCGCTTGTGACCCTGGGTACCGTAAATTGCAGTGGGACCGTCAGCTGCCTACCCTCTGGCGGCACGACCTTCGCAACGGCACAGTCACAGCTCACCAAGCTGGTCCCCACCGGTGGTGACCCCGGTCTGCTGAACCAGACCAACGTTGCTTCGAATTTCCGGAATCCGCTTGGGCAAACTTACACGCTTGGCGTCGAGTATCAGATTCACAACTCGGCAGTCTTCGAAATCCGCTACACAGGAAATCACGGCTCTCGTCAGTACCAGTCCCTGAACTCCAATCCGTACCTGCTGAATGTTGCCACGGACTTCCCTGATGTCGTTAACCCTGCTAGCCTCTGCTCCGCCACAGGAAGCACCCTGGCCGGTGGCGCCGACATTGGGCACCTCCACTGTGGTCACACGAACGTAGACACAGTCGCCAATAGCGCTTTCTCGCAATACCACTCCCTGCAGCTCAATCTGACGACCAGGAACTATCACGGCGTCACGGCCACTTTCGCCTACACGCACAGCAACAACATCGATAACGTCAGCGAGATCTACTCCAACGGCACAGGCGGCGGTAACGTAAGCGCGTACGCACAGAACCCCCTGAACGCGGACCTCGGAGAACGAGGCACCAGTGCCATCGATTTCCCAAACACCGGAAGCATCAGCTTCATTTACGATTTCCCCACTCTGCACTCAGGAAGCGGGCTGCTGAATCGTCTCACCAATGGTTGGAGAGGTACCGCAGTGTGGATCTATAACAGCGGCCAACCCTACCAGGACTACGAGAATCTCCAGAGTGCTTCTCCCCAGGCAAACACCGGAGCTACAAATGCATCCGGCGTCCAGCTTCCTGGCGATCCCCGAACGCAGATCTCCTATAGCGATCCCCAATTCGGAGGCTCTTTTGTAGGTTCGGACGTAGCTCGTCCCATCTTGTCGAACAAGAACGCCTCGGTACAAACTCTCGGAATCTATACGGACACCACGCTCTCTGTGGATGCGGCTGGAACTCCCACGTTCTCGGCTCCGCAACTGGTGGACTACAAGACGGGAGCTCCTGTTAGTCCCTCCCAGGTGCACTTCATTGCCAATAACGAACTAGCGGCGCAGCTCCTGGGCAATCCATACCCGGGCTCTGGACGGAACATTCTTCGTGGCAACACCTTCAACAATGTCGACTTGAGCTTCTTCAAAGACACGCACGTCACAGAGCGCTTAACGTTCCGTCTTCAGGCGGATGCATATGATGCTCTGAATCGCGCTTACTACGGAACTCCCGGCAATCAACTTGGCTTCTACGCCGGTTCAACGCCGAATTTCAATAACTTCTACTTCGCTTCCGCCACGGGATCCAATGTCGGCCCGGGCAGCTACGGAACTGGCACCCGCTCGATGCTGTTCACTGCCAAACTTCTCTTCTAACCTGTCGTGACTACATCAGAACAGGGTGCCTCCACGGCACCCTGTTTCTTTGCCCGCACGACTCGTGCGTGTCAGATTCGCCACTCTTCGCGCCTCGCCGCCAACTACTCTCGGTCGGTTCACTATAATAAGACCTGACGATGCCAGACGATCAGAACGAACTCCCGCTCGGCCAGAACCCCAACGATCCGCCCTCGGCGCAGGACGCCAACTCCAACAATCCGCCCCCTGGCGGCTCTGGAGGTGACGGCCCCAACGCGCCTACCGGCCCCGGCGCCCTCGTCATGTTGCCCATCAACATCGACGACGAGATGCGCCGGTCGTACCTCGACTACTCGATGTCGGTCATCATCGGCCGCGCCCTGCCCGATGCCCGTGACGGCCTCAAGCCCGTCCACCGCCGCGTCCTCTACGGCATGCAGGAGATGGGCCTCCAGTTCAACAAGAAGTACACCAAGTCGGCCAAGGTCGTCGGCCATGTCATGGGCAACTACCATCCCCACGGCGACGCCGCCATCTACGACACCATGGTCCGCCTCGCACAGCCCTTTTCGCTGCGCTACCCGCTCGTGGACGGTCAGGGTAACTTCGGCTCGGTCGACGGTGACCCACCCGCGGCCATGCGCTACACAGAATCCCGCCTCACCCGCCTCTCCGGCGAGATGCTCGCCGACATCGACTCCGACACCGTTGACTTCGTCCCCAACTACGACGAGTCCACCTCCGAGCCGTCGGTTTTACCCGCGCGCATCCCGAATCTCATCGTCAACGGCTCGACGGGCATCGCCGTCGGCATGGCGACCAACATCCCGCCGCACAACCTCACCGAGGTCCTCGACGCGACCATCTCCTTGCTGCAAAAGGAGAAAGGCGAGACCCGGTCCGACCTCGAGATCGTCCTGGAGCATGTCAAGGGCCCCGATTTCCCCACGGGCGGCTTCCTTTATGGTCGCGGCAACCTCACCCAGACCTATCGCACAGGCCGCGGCCGCTTCATGATGCGTGCCAAGTGCGGCCTCGAGCAGATCACCGGCGGCCGGCAGGCCATCATCGTCTCGGAGATTCCCTACCAGGTCAACAAGTCCAACCTGATCAAGCGCATCGCCGAGCTCGTCACCGACAAGGTCATTGACGAAATCTCCGACGTCCGCGACGAGTCCGACCGAGTCGGCATGCGCATCGTGATTGAGCTCAAGCGCGGCGCCCAGCACGAAATCGTCCTCAACCAGCTCTACAAGAACACGCAGATGCAGGAGAGCTTCTCGATGATCTTCCTGGCCGTCCTCAATGGCCAGCCCAGGGAGTTCCCGCTCGATGAGGCCATCCGCGCCTTCATCGACCATCGCGTCGACGTCGTGCGCCGCCGCACCGCGTTCCTGCTCGGCAAGGCCCGTGAGCGCGAGCACACGCTGCTCGGCCTCCAGATCGCCGTCGACCACCTCGACTCCGTCATCCGCATCGTCCGCCAGTCCAACTCCCGCGCCGACGCCCGCGAAAACCTCTTCGCCTTCTTCTCGAACCGCCGCATCACCCTCCGCGGCACCGAGATCGCCGGCGTCACGCTCGACCCCGCCAAGTACGCCATTGATCTGACCGGCGGATCCATCAGCGCGCAGCTCTCCGCGAACAGCCCTGCCGCCGCCGTCGGCACCCTCATCCTCAGCTACCGCCAGATCGACGCCATCCTCGAGCTGCAGCTCTACCGCCT